>JAUXCD010000160.1 GCA_030619085.1 Candidatus Zixiibacteriota bacterium | reverse complement strand
CCCGATCATATCCATGTTGAGCATGAGCACGATATTGTCCCCCGAGGACCGGGCCAGGTTGGAGTAATAGTATGAACCCCACAGGCCTTCTTCCTCGGCATCAAAAAGCACGAATATGATGGTCATTCGGGTGTCGATGTCTTTCAGGACGCGCGCTATCTCCAGTACGCCGGTGGTACCGGAGCCGTTGTCGTCGGCGCCCGGTGACGATGGCACGGCGTCGCGATGCGCCCCGATTACAATCTGATGCCGCCACAGGTCAGTACCCGGCTTGACTGCAATTACGTTTTCACAGATGGCCGGCACGCCCCAAAGATTAGCCGGAAACGGCTGTACGACGACCGAGTCATATCCGAATTCATGGAATTTGCCCACCAGCCAGTCCCTGGCGGCGGCATTGGAGTCGGTGGCGGCCATGCGCCGGTAAAAAGCCTGTAAACGATAAAGGTACGATTCCACGGAATCCTGGCTGACCAACCCAACGAGCGAATCCAGGTCAACGGCCGCGGCGGCCCGGTCCCAAGATGACAGGCGCGGCGGTTGGTTAAAGCGAACATCGATATCTTTTGTGAGAATCGGAGCCAGGCCTGTTGCTTCGGGGGTGTTAAAGATCTCGCTGGATGGCACGCGAAACAGCCGAACGCCGCCCTGTTCAAAAACGAGCGGAAACCGACCGACATTGTAGCTGTCAAGCCGATTATCCAGCACCAGTTCATCACGGCTGATATCGGCTGCCACGAGTTCATATCCCAAGCTCTCCCGGCCAAGACGCTCAGCAAAGTCGGACTCCCCCAGTACGAGATACCCATTCTCAATGCTCAGCAGGACATCACCACCGACGCGCGAAAGCGCCTCGGCATCGGCCTGGTTGTAAATGTAAACCTGATACAGATCGGTGGCTGAGACGGTGGCAGACAGAATTAGAAAGAGAATTACGATGAGGATAAATCTGGAACGCATGGTCTTGTACTCCCTGTGTTATCTGTGCTCAGAGAAGCTAAATGTAGTCGCCGATGGGGCCGTCGGTGGTATACCAGCGGCCAGGTTACTGAATCAAGGGCGAAAATGGCGGCGGTAATTGCGATAAGTATTGTCTTTAATACCAATATCTGAAAGAATCACAATCTGTCAAGACATTTGTGTCTGTCCAGACGAAATCAATCAGCTACAAATAGACGACGCAAGATATGCGCGAATGTTCAATCGTCAGCCGCCGGCTATTTCCGGCCGACCGTCCCCACGTAAATGACAAAACGGTTCTCCCCGTCGATTCCAAGCAGTCGGCTCATGGCGTCATCATCGAAGGCAGCAATAGCGCACGCTCCGCAATCTACTGCGCCGGCGCCCAGATAGAGATTCTGGCAAACATGGCCGGCATCAAGGAAAAGATACCGATAACCCCGCTGGCTGAAGCGCCACGTCATCCGGTAAACGTCGGCTACCCAGAAAAACGCAGCAGCACTTTTCTTGACCGACATCTGACCGCGACAACCTCTGACAAATAAATCGGCAAGGCCGGCGGTGGTATTGAGCTGCACGAGCTTATGACCCAGCGCAACATAGCGATAAAGTCCGGGCAACACGCCCTCAACGTTATTAATCAGGAGAAAAGTGTCAAAGGCGTGCCTGGCTCCGGCCGATGGTACGGTACGCATCGTTTTCAGGCCCGTTCCATCGTAGGCAGGCACCGTTTCCTGGATCCCCTGCGTGCACCACAGCAGAAACGAAAGTTCGCCCAGGGTGATAGGGTCAGGAGAGTATTGCCGAACAGTGCGTCTTTCGGTCATCACTTCCCGCAGGCTGTCATGGGTTAGTTTGGCCTTCGACACCGGCGGCAGTTCGATGACTGGTTTGGTTTTGTCATATTTGGCCTCAAGCGGCGGCTGCTTTGCGCCCTGCATCTGGGCCGGTTTATCCAGATGGTCAAACGCCGTGTGCTCCAGAAACTGACTGAATATCCTATCCATAACAATCTCCTCCGATCTGATCAGGACATCCACCCATACGGAAAGCCGAAGTGTGGATTATCATTTCCGAATCAACGTTTATGAGACTATGAACTCACTTAGGTCTTTCTTTCGCGGCGGCTTGATAAACGAATCTTGCGGATACCCCAGCGGTGTCACAGTGGCGACATAGTGATCGACCGGTATGCCCAGCTTCTCCTTGACATCGTCTCGATCCATGGCCGCGATCCAGCAGGTCCCCAGACCGAACGACCAGGCCGCCAGCAGGAAATGGTACGCCGCGATACACCCATCCTGAACATGCCTGCGTGAAAGCGCCGGATCGGCACAGATTGCCACCGCCAGCCGCCCACGGGCAATCGGGGAACTACTTTTCCCTCGGGTCTGCGAAAGCCAGTCGATAGTGCGGTGGTCTTTGATAAGTTTGAAGTAGTAGGACTGACTGTTCATCGAGGTCGGTGCATAACGGCAGTTATCAAGCAGTTGCCCGATAGTTTCATCGGTAACTTCCTCATCCGTGAATTCCCTGATACTTCGCCGCTTCAAAAGCAGTTCCGCGCCGCTGAGATAATGGGCCACGCGATGTTCAAACTGCTGGAATTCGATTATACGGCCTTCCGGGTCACGGGCGAAAAAGTTGTATATTCGGTATTTGTCGCTGTGGGACGGTTTATTGATAGCAATTTCCTTGTGCCTGGCATATGCCTGATCAACTTCGTCCTTATGGTCAAAGAAAAACGTGATAATGCCGCCGGTATCGGCCTCATCGCGCTGACAGAAGCCGAAAAGGAAATTACCGTGGCGCATTATGATGCAGTCTTCCTGCTGGAGCCACACCTCGCAGCCGACTTTATTTTGATAGAACTCTCTCAAACCAGCCAACTTACGGCTCTTAAAGAAAACAATCCCACTCATATCAACCTCTTTGAACGGCCTGATGATTTCAGATACTTAATGATTACAGGTTGATTAAACACAGCTTGAACGAGAATGTCAAGGTGGTGATAAGATATGCCCGCAGACCGATTATGGCATTGAGAAGGCCGTTTTTGCGAGTCGCCGTCTCGCGGCGTAATCCCCCAAAAACGGACCTGAATAATCTTTTTGACAAACCGAGTACAATGATTATATTGGTTAAGGTAATTTCACATATCGGCTTATTTCAATTACTGCGAATGTAGCCACCAAACAACGTTCTTCAAAATCCTGCGGCCCGACAGGAACTATGTCAGACCGCAATCGAACCGTCCACTGCGGTCAGATTTTGCCCGGGTGACTGGGTTGTACCCGGATTGTGCACGAATATTAATGATGTCGTTTCGAATACGAGAGGATCACCGATGTTGAACAAAAGCGTTCTGGCACTGTTCGCCCTGCTGGTCATGTTTGGCGTCAGCAGCGCGGGAGATCTTTACTATGTGTCCGTTCAGAATTCGGACGAGGCGCTGCAGCTGAGGCAGGTCGGGGTTGACCCGGTTATGCGTCTCAAGAGCGGATACCTGGTTTTGATTGATGACAGCCGTGCCGAAATTCTGGCCGAAGCTGCGCTGGATGCCAGGCTTGTCGCCACTGATGTCGAACGAGACCAGTTGGCTGTCGACGGCCGCTTCGACCGCCAGAATGTCGACAAGTACAATCTCATCTTCGAGGAAGACAATCTCAAGCTGTACAAACTCGATGTCTGGCCCGAGACAACCTACCCGATCTCACCGGAGATTTTCCCGGTGAGCACTCGACGCCCGACGATAGAGTATAGCGAACCACACACTTTCAGCCGATCCACACGGACTCAGGATGTCCCTCTGGAGGATCTTATTGATCTGGTCAACCAGGACTCGCTGGAATCGTACCTTTACACCCTGCAGGATTTCTTCCCCCGGGTGGCCGGAGAACCGACCAACACCGACGCTCGTAACTGGATTGTCGATCAGTTCCAGTCTTACGGTTACGACTCCATAAAGATTGATCATTTCACGGCTAACCTTGGCGGCACACCCACTGATTGCCAGAATGTCATCGTCACCAAGGTTGGTACCCGCTGGCCCGGTCAGCACGTCGTTGTCGGCGCTCACCGCGACGCTGTCTGGGGTTCACCCGGAGCGGACGACAACGGCACCGGCAGCGTTGGCGTTCTGGAGATCGCGCGCATACTGGCCGATCTCGAAACCGATATGACCTTTATTTTCGTCCTATTCGATGCCGAGGAATGGGGCCTGTATGGATCGTATCATTATGTGGATGATGCCCTTGCCCGCGGTGACAGTATTGTCTATATGCTGAATATGGATATGATCGGGCACTACGAAAACGACTCTCAGGCGAGATTGTATCACGGCACCGACCCGACCTTCTCCCAACAGTGGCTCGATCTGTGTTCCTCGCTGCTGGGAATGTCTGGTTACCTGGCCGGAACCGCCAGCAACTCCGACCATGCCCCCTTCGTGCAGGCCGGCTTTAACGCTACTTTCGTCCAGGAATACGTATTTTCCACTGTTTACCATTCTCCGTGGGACAGCACCAGTTTCATAAGTTTCCCCTACCTGACCAAGATGGTCAAGGTCTCCCTGGCCAACGTATACGAAGTCAGCGCGACTGCCGGACCTCAGCCCGCCCTGGCCTTTGACTTCCCCGAGGGGATGCCCTCGCTGGTCACTCCCGGATTCGAAAGCAGTTTCGAGGTTCAGGTTAGAGGCACGTGGGAAGGCGTCCCGGTCGCCGGCAGTGGTACGATCCACTATTCCATCAATGGTGGCTTGTATGCGTCAGCGCCAATGACGACGATTGGCGACAACCTGTATGAGGCTACCTTACCACCGTTCAACTGCAACGACAAGGTGTCATTCTACGTCAGCGCATCGGAAGCAACATCCGGGATATTCTACAGTCCCGATCCCGCCGAACCATATCTGGTGGTGGCCGCTACCGATGTTGCGATTATCTTTGAAGACAATTTCCAAACCGACAAGGGCTGGACGGTCGGCGGCGATGCTCTCGATGGTATCTGGGAACGCGGCGTTCCGGTCGGCGACGGTTCCTACGGTGATCCCATTACCGACTATGACGGCAGCGGTCAGTGCTATCTGACCGGCAACCGCTCGGACAATTCCGATGTCGACGTGGGCACGACCTCGCTCATTTCACCGACACTGGATATGGCTGGCGGCGACACTCGCGTTCACTACGCCCGTTGGTTTGCCAACCACTTTGGCGGCGCGCCTTACAGCGATACCATGCACGTTTTCCTTTCCAATGACGATGGCGGATCCTGGGTGCTGGTTGATAGGGCCGGACCATCCTTGTCTGAGGAAGCTGGAACGATCTGGTATGAGCACGATTTTTGGGTTTCCGAATTTGTCACCCCCACCGCGACCATGAAGCTTCGTTTCGATGCTTCCGATGTCGGCTCGGGGTCAGTCGTCGAAGGCGCCATCGATGCGGTCTCACTCTCGACATATTCCTGCGCCGACTATATTTTCGTCATCAGCACCGAATCCGCACCCGACTGGACCCGGGATGTGCCGTACTCCAGACAATTGGAATCACTCGGCGGTACCGGCGCCATCACCTGGTCGGACAAAAATCTCGATCTCAACGGTACTGGTCTGACGTTGTCACCGACCGGATTGCTTGCGGGAACACCGGCCGTGACCGGTCTGATGTCATTTGTGGCTATGGCCACCGATGAACTTGACAGCACCGTCGAGAAGACGTTTGAGTTCACGATCAACTCCCCGGTCCTCATTGTCACCTCGAGCTTGCCTACAGCCATGAAGGATTCGTTCTACTCGCGCAACCTGCTTTCCTCCGGCGGTACCGGCACGATTACCTGGAGCAACCCCGGCGATGCCCTTGACGGCACGGGGCTGACTCTCAGTGAAACCGGACGGCTTTCCGGAACACCCCAGACGGGTCCTGAGATTGTTTTCACCGCGCGTGCGACTGATGTCACGACCAGTTACGATGAGAAGGAATTGACGCTCACGGTGGAATTACCGTTCATGTGCGGTGACATCAACGACGACCAGGCGGGACCGGATATCTCCGATATCACTTACCTGGTAACCTACTTCTTTGGCGGCGGACCTCCGCCACCGGTGGAGGCTGCGGCTGATGTTAATTCATCGGGCGGGATTGATATTTCAGATTTGACCTATATGGTCGACTACCTGTTCGGGGGCGGCCCACCCCCAAACTGCCAGTAAGGATTCACCGCAACTCCTTTAGACTGAGACAATTACATCGGCCATCGCCAGTAAAGCGGTGGCCGTTTTTTGTGCTTGCGAACTTGGATTTATCACCCTACATTGATCCAATAAGCAAATGAATGACGCCATGATCGGCCGCACACGGCAATCCGGGCAGGATTTCAGGCCGATTGGCTT
>JAUXCD010000207.1 GCA_030619085.1 Candidatus Zixiibacteriota bacterium | reverse complement strand
GGCTGTCGTGAAGCTGAGTCATTCCTATAACCGTGACTCAAAAAACCAACACCTGACAGTGGTATCGGTGGAACTGGAGGCCACCTTATGAAGGCGAAAGCCTTGCTTTTACTTCTGAACATGGCTGTCTCTATGGTTATGCCCGGTGCATCTAAGGCCGCGGTGGTCGTGAACGAAGTGCTGGCCAACGAACCATCGTCGGCAACTTCGTTGGAATGGATTGAGCTTTTTAACGACTCTATGGATGAGTACGCCCTTGGCGGCCTCTACCTGTTGGCGGGCGACCGGCGTATCGACCTGCCGCCGACTGACACTATAGCCGATAGTGGCTACTATGTGATCTGCCGGAAGCTGTTGTCGTCGGACGATGAACTAAGTTTTGAATCCGTATGGGGCAACAATTCCGGCGTCTGGGGAGACTGTGACATAGAGAACGGTTTTCCGCAGCCGCATGAGGCGATCTTTTCACTGTCCAACGCCTCCGGCGCAGTGGAACTTTACAATGCCGCCAATTCTCTCCTATCGCGTCTGGAGTGGACAGAATCCGGCCGCGATGGAGTCTCGTGGGAGCGGGTCAATTCTGATGCCACCGACATTCTGCAATCGGTCGATCAAATTGGTTGCACACCCGGATTCCTCAATTCGGTAACATTATTGAACCGGGATCTGGCTATCGATTCGGTTCATGTCACTTCAGTTTCCGGTGCGACAGAGATCGAAGTTACGGTAATCAGCCGTAGTTTGGTGCCGGTGTCGTATGCCTCGCTGTTTTTCACGACCCGCGATTCGACTGCGCCGGGTGAAGAGGACACGCTGGGATTTGTTACGCTTCCTGAGATCATTCCGGGAGGTGCGTACACTCTGGCGGGGAGTTTCAATGTCGATGGCGACTACGCGCCGATGTCGGCAACGCTGTCCGATGACGACCGCGGACGCAACAACACAGTGGACTTTGTAGCCCCGGGCCGGGAATTCCCATCGTTGATTCTCAGTGAGGCCATGCCCAACCCTGTCGAAGAAACCGGTGGTGAGTGGATTGAGCTGTACAATCGATCCAACGGTCCGTGTGATATCTCCGGATGGCAAGTGGGGGACGGCTCGAACCTTTATGCCATAACCTCCGATAGTCTGGCGGTGCCGCCGGGAAGTTACCTAATAGTGGCAGAGGACAGCTCAGTTTTTGCCACCAGTTACCCATCGGTGCTATGTCTGGTGGTGCAGGCTGCCGGCTGGGCCGGGTTCGGAAGTTCTTGCGATACCATCAGGCTTGTGGACAGCTATGGAATCGAGGCCGACCGGTTTGCCTATGACAACAATTTCGACGATGGCTACAGCTGGAGCCGCTTTTATGATTACGGTTATGGCGGCGAATGGGGACGCTCGCAGGATATTGGTGGCACACCGGGACGGGAGAACGAAGTTGCGGTTATGCCATCGGACGACCGCGTGGATATTACCGTCGAACGCACTCACTTCACCCCCGATGGCGACGGTGTTGATGACGTTCTGATAATCCGCGCCTTAGCCCCACCGAATGATTCCTACACCTTGCAAATCTTTGACCGTCAGGGACGAATTGTCCGCACTCTCTTTGAAAACGAATTGTACATACCCGATGAACCTACCTGGGACGGCTGCTCCAACGCCGGGCGTCATCTGCCAATAGGGCTATACATTATCTATTTCGAGGCGGCATCCTCCGGCTCGGCGAAGAAGGCGGTGGTGATAGCTCGATGAGACATACAATGTCACTTCTTCTCATGCTCATAATCAGTATTGCTGGAACTGTCAGTCAGGCGTATACGCTGCATCGGGGACGCTCCGATGGACTCGGCGGCGCGGCGATTCTCTCGCAGGCCGAGGCCGCTACGCTTCTGTCAATCCCGTGCGGCGGTATCAGCGACGGCGTGCTGAAATTTGAAACCGGTTTTAGTCGGTGCTTTGGCATAAAGGAATTGGACCATGTTTTCGCGGCCGCGGCCTATCGGCGGTCTGGCTTTATATATGGCGTGGGTTTGATGCAGCTTGGCTCTGCCGATTTCTATGCCGAACAAACAGGCATTCTGTCGGCCGCTTATCAATATGATTCTCTTACCCTGGGCATCGCGGCCTCGATACTCTCGGTGCAGTTCGGAGGGCTTTATGACCGGTTGACCTCGACCACTATCACCGCCGGTGGCGGTTATCGCCGGGGGAGGATTCTGGCGGCGATTGTAGCCGACAATCTGACCTCACCGCGCCTGCATGAGAACGCAATTCAGGCAACACCCACTTTCACCGGCTATTTCGAGTTGATTGGGGAGAGGTATTATTCGTTCGTGGCGCGGTGCACACTGCAGAAGACTGAACTGCCGCAGTTTGGCCTGGGACAGACAGTTGATGTCACCGCGGCCGGATCATTGTACTGGGGCATATCGACCGCGCCTTTGACATACGGGGGCGGGCTGGATATTAACTACCGTCGTGGCCGTATCTCTTACGCGGCTTCGTACCATCCCACATTAGGACTTTCCCATACCGTTTCGTTCGCTTATACTGTGGGAAAGTAACCGACGGTTACAGGATGTAATTTGAGCATCGACAGTATCACCAGGCAGGAGATTGAAAAGCGCGAGGCCGAGACCCTGGCTCCCTACGCTGCTTTAGCTGCACGGAGCCGCGGCCGGGTATATCCGCAGGAGGAACACGCCCTCCGCACCGCCTTTCAGCGCGACCGCGACCGCATCGTCCATGCGGCGGCCTTCCGCCGGCTGGAATACAAGACCCAGGTATTCATCCCGCACGAAACCGACCATTTTCGCACCCGGTTAACGCACACCATCGAAGTAGCCCAGATCAGCCGCACGATAGCCAGGAACCTTCGACTCAACGAGGACCTGGCCGAGGCCATCGCCCTCGTGCATGACCTGGGGCACACGCCGTTCGGGCATTCCGGGGAGGACGTTCTCGACGCACTGCTTAAAGACAAGGGCGGTTTCAACCACAACCGCCAGTCATTGCGGGTGGTGGATGTGCTGGAGCACAGCTATGCCGCGCATCCGGGCTTGAATCTCACCTACGAGGTGCGCGAGGGAATTGTCAAACACGAAACCAGCGTCACTATCAAACTGCCGGAGTTCCACGGCGATCAACACCCCACCCTGGAAGCGGTCCTGGTGGATATCGCCGATGAGATCGCCTACAACTCCCACGATATCGACGATGGTTTGTCGTCGGGTATAATCGATTTCGATTCGCTGCGCGAGGTCGGCATCATCAAGGTCCTGCCGGAAATGCCGGAGACGGGGAATGACGACTACCTCAGGTACGGCCTGGTGCGCGGACTGATTGACCTGATGGCCACCGACGTCGTTGAAGAAACGGCGCAACGTATCGATCAGGCCTATATCAGCACGGTTGATGATCTCAGGCAGGCGAGCAACCGCATGTGCGGTTATTCCGGGCCAATGCAGGAAATGGTTGCCGAGTTGAAACTGTTTCTCAAGCATAAGCTTTATCAGAATGAAAGGTTGACGGCGATGTCGGAGTGGGCGCGCGAGATTATCGAGACGCTCTTTGATCGAATCCGCCGGGACCCTTCACTGATGCCCTCCAGATTCAGGACGATGATAGCCGATCACAACGTCGATCTCGTGATTGCCGATTACATCGCCGGCATGACCGACCGCTTCGCCCAGAAAATGTATGCGGAGGTGGATTGACCGGGTATGGCCAACCTTCTGCTATCTCACCGCAACCAATCAGAAATCCAAACGTAGTGAGGCAACATATGGATAAACTGGAAGAACGACTGAAGAATGAATCGGGGGGAAAGATACTCGATGTTGCCACCGGCAAGGGTGGCTTCGTGGAGCGCCTCACCGGATTGTTCAAGGATTTCGATTCGATTCTCGGGATCGATCCCGCCGCCAACCGAATCGGTGAAGCCACCGCCAAGCTGGCCAAAGATAACATCCAGTTCGCCGTCATGAACGGCGAGAACCTGGCTTTAGAGAACGACAGCTTTGACACTGTGTCTATCTCCAATTCGCTGCATCATCTGGTCAGGGTGGAGCCGGTGCTAAGCGAGATGAAAAGAGTATTGAAGCCAGGCGGGCAGATAATCGTCTGCGAGGCATTCTCCGACAATCAGAGCGAAGTGCAGATGTCCGGCGTTTTGATGCATCACTGGTGGGCGGAGGTTGACCGGACTCAGGGGGTATCCCACAATGATACCTACACTCGGCAGAGTCTCATTGATTTCATTCGGCCGCTGGAGCTTGAAGGTCTGGAGATATTTGAGATTCAGGAAACCGACCGGGATCCCAGAGACGAAGAATTGGCGAAGCAACTTAAGCAGATTTATCAGGAATACACGGCCAAGGTTGAGGCCCAGCCACAAAATGCTCACCTGATTCAAAAAGGGCGCGATATTCTGGCCCGGATGGACAAGATAGGCTTCTTGTGGCCGACTGAACTGTGTTTGCTGGGGCGCAAACCGACCTGATCATACTGACTTCACAGTTGCTATTTGTACGGCATTTTTGATGAAAAAAGCTGCATAATTTGGCCTTCTCAGGCGCTTGACGGTTAAGCTAAGCGCTTCTAATATAACAACTTAAATTAACCAAGCCAACGGGGCATGAAGCTTGCAGTAACGATCCTTATGGAATGCTATTTTGGTTCTACATCGCTGCCGGAAGACAACCAGCTAAACAAAACAGCCGTGGTTGCCTTTTCGATTCCCGAAGTCGGGATAAAGTTT
>JAUXCD010000093.1 GCA_030619085.1 Candidatus Zixiibacteriota bacterium | reverse complement strand
GTGACGAACCTATTCAACGTTCTGAACCAGTTCTCTTATCTTCTCGATTTCATTCTTGATTGATATGGCTTCCGATGAGATTTGGTAGTCCGATGCTTTCGAGGCAATGGTGTTGGCCTCGCGGTTCATCTCCTGCAATATGAAATTCAGCTTCTTTCCCGTAGCCTCGGCCAGGGAAAGATTGGCCCGATATTGCTTTATGTGGCTGGCCAGGCGAGTACATTCTTCGGTGATATCCGCTTTTTCCGCGAAGATCGCGATCTCTTCTTCAATTCTCAGCGAGTCTCTCATCGGCGATTCCAGCAACTCATTGACCCGCTTGGTAAGTTTATCGCGGCGAATGGCCACCGCGTCTCTGGATAATGTCTTCACAGTCTTGAGATGCTTCGACAGGGTTAACAGCCGCTGCTGCATATCCCTTTTCATCTCCAACCCTTCCTTGCGGCGCATGACCAACATCCGTTTGAGGGCATGGGAAACCACCCCTTCCAGTGTTTTCCAGACCCCATCCTCGTCCACAGCCTCTTTTTCAGGATTGGCCAAGTCGGGCAGCATCATCAAATCTCCCAGCACGATCTTGCCACCGAGCCCGAGCTCCTCCTGGATGTCCTTGAGCTGAAGGTAGTAAGCTTTGAGGGCCACTTTGTTGATCTGATACTTGCCGGGCGACAGATCGGATTCCTCGACATTAATATATACATTGACTTTGCCACGGCTGACCATCGTGCTGATCAGGTCCCGTATTTTGGATTCAAGGGTAGACAGGTACCTGGGCATCCGCACCAAGACCTCAAGGAATCGGTTATTAACGCTGGAAACCTCGACTACATACTTGCCACTGCGATTCGCGATTTCGGCCTTGCCGAATCCGGTCATTGAATTCATAAAAATGCACCTCATTTAAAACAAGGCACAAAAAATGGAATTTGCGCCCGATTTGTCAACCGATATTCTAAACAATCTCGGATTTGGCTTTTGATTTAGTATAAATCCTGGATTGGCGGGGGTCAATGATCTTGCCGGAGGCGGTATCTTTGATGGCGGGCGTCGAGAGGTTCCTCAACCGACTGAGAGTCGACTCGATTCTTTGGGCCGATTTTCTGATTATCCTGATTTTCCTGGTAAGTTCCTTATCCTGTAGATCAAGGTCCTCAAGCAACAATTCGGAAGTACCGAGGATAGTCATCAACGGATTGTTAATTTCGTGCGACAACGTACCGGCCGCTATCTTGACAAAATCCACCTGATCCTTTTGTTTAAGTCGCTGCTCTAAGTCCCTGTTTTTCAACACCAACATTCTGCGGTGATAAACCTCGCCAATAAGCCTCGGAATGGTCAGATGGAAAGAACTGTCTTTAACCAGGTACTCCGCCGCCCCGGACCTGATCGCTTCTGAGGCCAGTTGTTCGGACCCGGAGGTTGAAGTGATAATCACCGGCAGGTCAAGATCGTCTTTTCTAAGCAGGGCCAAAAGCTCCAGACCGTCGAAATCAGGCAGGCTTTGTTCTATCACAGCGATGTCGTAATGATGCTTTTGGGCAGCCTCCAGAACCGCCCGGCCGGTAGAGAAAACATCGAGCGTACTGCCCGCATGTCTTTCGGCGATTCCTCGCTTTATCAAAGCGGCGTGATATTTATTGTCCTCAGCAAGGAGGATTCTGATATCCTTCTTCACGCCCTTAACCCTCGTTTTCACCGACCGGAACGGTCAGCCTGACTGTGATACCCTGCCCCTCTTTCGGTTCGACCGTAATAGTGCCGCCCAGGCAGGTGACCAGAAAGCGGGTTGCCGCCATGCTGGAGCCTTGCCCCGGTATAACAGAGCTGTCTTTGAGCGGCATCCGAGGTGAGAAATCGAATAGATGCTTGATAGACTCAAGAGCCAACTCAGTTCCCTTATCATAGAATGTCATCACGCATTGGTTGTCTTCAACGCGAGCCCGACAGTCAATAACGACTTTTGATGATCCGGCGTGCCGGATAGAATTAGACAGCAGATTGGCAAAAACGGCTGTCAGGACCTTGGGTACGGTCGATATCTTGGGCAACTTGTTATACCGGCAGCGCAGGGTTATTTCCGGGTGAGCCGAGGTCACTTCCTGTATCGCCCGATTGATCAGGAGGTTAAGGTCGGCGATCTCGGCGGCATCGGTATTCTCGGCCAGTTTAAGCATGCTGTTCAATTCGGTCAGCATCGCCGACAGAATAGCGCTGTTTTCGTTCAGGCATTTGAGACAGTCGTTTCCGTCCTGCCCCAATTCATTATAGTATTTGTGGCTGAGGCGATCGGAGAAGCCCGTAACGGACAGGACCGTCTCATGCAGCGTCTCGATTATCTGCACCCAGGGCAGTTTTTCGGCCGGTTCAGGGCCGGCTTCGGCTGTCGCCGCCTGACGAGGCATCAAAACAAAACAGCCACTGGAGTCATTGGGGTCAACCGAGAATTTGATGACGGCCAGGCAGGCCGCCTCTCCTGACGGAGTTATTATGGGTGCATTGAAATCTTCCGGCTGGTCCTCATCCGGCGGCGATTCGAGGTACGCGACCAGATCCCGGAGAACCTCCGGTCCGTTGCATTTCGCCAGTGTTTCAACGATTATCCGGTAACTACCGTTCAGTTGTTCGTCGTTCACTTGTCTGACAAAGGTGGGGTTGTATCCGGCGATATCACCGTTGTCGCGCGTAAGGCATGCGCCAATACCGAGTGAATCCAGAAACCCGACCGTGAACTTAACGTCCGGCGACAGATTATCCTGCTGCTGCGGCTCCGGAGGCGGCTGCGCCAACCGGGTAAACAACTTCAGCGCCATTTCGGCCTTCTTAATCGATGCCGCGGCGGCGTGAAGGTCACAGCCCTCGGCAAAGACCAGCCTGACCAGATATCCTGAGTTGCCGTTGATATCCAGCCGGGCAACATATTCGTCAGGCGCCTCCCCGAAACTCTCAACAGCGGCGCGCACACATTTCTCATCGGTAAACACATAAGTCTCGCCGGTGCGGGCGACCTCGAGGTGCAGGTCATCGGGATCAGGGATGGACTTAAAGGCAAACTCGGCCGAAGAGTCATCAGTCGCCCCGGTCCTGGGTTCAAGCTCGTCATCGCCGATATTGTACACGGCCACCAGAGAAGCGCCACAGAAGCCGCGAAGCAGGTGGGCGAACTGTTTCAGGTCCGGGAATTTCTCTATTTGCAACAGACCGTTGAAAAAGTCATCGTATGAGCTGCTCGAGACCAAGCTCTCGCCGGCCGACATGGTGGAACTTTTGGCATCGATAATCAACTGGAAATTGACCGGATTACCGGCTATGAAATTCAGGGAGGCCACGACATTGGCATGAACCTGTCGGCCGTCCTGATTGACGATATTTATTCCGGTGGTGTCGTAAAAGGATTCGTAATGATTGCGCTGTGAAATAAGCCGGTTGACCACTTCCTGGGAGGGTTCGTCAAGAAACTCGATAATCGTCTTGCCGAAAAGCTCTTCTTTGGTACAGCCGAGAAGATTCTCTATCTCTTCATCGATATAGACAAAGCGGCCTTTCAGATCGATCTTGCAGACGGCACAGCGCCGAAAGCCGACGCCGCGACCGGACGTTGATGTTACCATGACCAGTTCTATTTAATCTTTAACAGCTTCACATGCGCTTCGAGCCTGTCGGTCTTTACAAAGACCACGTAAGCGCCCGATGACACCGTCTGCCCGTGCAGATTGTGCCCATTCCATTCAGTAATGTCATCGGCAGAAACGCCCGGCATATTGACTTTTTCCCATACTTTTTCGCCGGCACTGTTAAAGATAGAGATAGATTCGAGGTTCCCCGCTTCGGGGGTCAAGAAGATTCGTACAGAGTTGGTAAACGGATTAGGACCGGCGAAGATGAGCCGGTCGGAAGGTGCGTAAGTTTCGATTCCCAGATAAAACGTATCAACAAAATACCCCACATCGGCAACCAGCCCGATATCCATAAAAGCAGGGTTGGCAGCGCTTCCCACGACGCGCAAAAGGCCACGCCCGTTGAAACTGTCGATGAAAGAGGACTCAATCGGCAGATTGAGAGCCGAAAGCGAAGGAATCTCAGGGCTGCGGCCGGACGATGTTATGGGCACCAGAATGGTCTCACCGAGCCCCACCCGGACAGTCCCCCGTTGGTCGATGGCTGTGATGTTGGCCGCCCGGGCGGCATCGTAAAGTCCGTAGCCGTAATTGTTGTCGGGGTTGTCGAAGCGATCGCCGCTTTGGATAATAAATTGCCTGATTTCCTCAGCCGTCAGGGTCATATCGTGTTGCAGGGCCAGCGCTGCTCCAGCTGCGACCAGCGGCGTGGAAAATGAAGTCCCTGACACATTGGCATAGCCACCGATATTTCGGCTGGCCAGCACCCCCACACCAAGGCTGACGATATCCGGTTTGATGCGGCCATCGGCAGTCGGGCCGGGCGAGGAGAATCCGGCCAGGGCGGAATCGGAAGTTACTGCGCCCACCGCCACCACGGAGTCACCATCGGATGGCGTAATAATGTGATTCCAAGGTGTCCCCCGCTCGTTTCCGGCGGCGTTCACGACCAGGATATTTTTCGATGCAGCCATATCGGCGGCGCGGGTAACCAAGGCGGTATTGCCGTCGAGATCGTCGAAAGTGTAGCTACCACTGTCCTGGAAAACATAATAGCCGACGCTCGATGTAATTATGTCGGCGCCGATGGAATCGGCCCATTCCGCAGCCGCTACCCAGTTGTCCTCCTCCAGCTTAATCTCCGTACCGCCGCAGGTCATCTCAGTTTTGGCCAGCACCAGATCGGCCCGGTACGCGACACCTATTAGCGTATCAATCGCATATCCGGCAATCACACCCGCCACCAGGGTGCCGTGGTAGTCCTGGTGATCGGCCAACGCATCGTCGGGACAGTCGACACCATCGACGATGGTGTCATCATTGATGAAATCATAAGTAGCGACAATGCTGGCCGAGTCGAAAGCGGGATGGTCGGTTTTGAACCCGGAATCGAAGATGGCGATCGTGACGCCCTGTCCCTCGAGTCCGGCCCGGTGCAGCTTGGGCGCATTGATGAAATCATTCTGGAAAGTCGAGAAACCATAGTTCAAGGTCAGTGCTTTGGCATCAACCGCCTTATGAGTCAGGGGGGTCTCCTCTACCGGCGCATACGCCCGTAAAACCCGAACCAGGTCTATCTCGCGGACAAAATCGCGCGAAGCCAGCACTTCGATCTGGGCGGAGGTAGCTTCCACCGACACTGCCTTAAACCAGCGTGAAACCCGGCGAACACGCACGCCGCTCTGTTCAATCGCTTTGATAAGACTTTCCTTTACCCGCATGTCGTGAGAGTCAATCAGCAGTCGGTCGGGATCGACCCGAGCACGCCTCGCCTTAGCTTTGGGCGTAAGGCTCACCGGTTGACCGGCGGCCGTGGTTTCATCCAGGTAAAGCCAGCAAAGATGACTCGCAGAGCGCGCCGAGGCCTGCATAGCCTGGCGCACGGCGGGCTTTATCTTGGCCGAGGTATCGGCCACCGACATAGCAGCCGGTAATATCAGAAATATAGCCAGAAGGATCGAAATGCTCTTTATGCTCGGCAAGTTACTTATCTCCCTTGAGCCCGATAGTGCTTGTCGTACCAGGTCTTGTACTTATCTATCATCTTGTCGCTATCGGCAGCAAATCTCTCGGTCAGGAGTTCGCGAACATCGTCGTGCTGCCCATCCCGCGCCGAGGTCGAATCGACCGGCTTCTCAAATGGCCAGACAGCAGCCAATTGAAACGCCAGTGCTGTATATAACAGGTCAGGGTCGGTTATAGTTCGGGGCATTACGAGAAGGCGCTCAGAAAGCGCACCCATGTCATCACCGTCGCTTTCGGCTATAGTAATATATCGCGGGGGCAATTTCCCCAATCGTGACTCCAGCCGCTTCATAAGTTCGTATGCCGAAGAAGCCACAAAGCCTCCCCAGAGAGTGCTGTCAGACGGACGGTAGCAAACCTCGATTGCCAGGCTCTCGTTTTTGATCCGATCGCGAAGCAGCCGCTTGGATACTATTACGGGGAATCCGGTGACGTTGACAGTCCTGAGAAGATACGGCTTTTTCGCCTGATCGAAGACCGACCGGTACTTAAGACCATCAATGCCCATGCCGTTGCGATTGGTAAAGTCTTCGTAGACAGTGCCATCGGCAAACCGGGGCAGCAAACCGTAGTGGTGCTTCTCATTTAGCAGGTGAGCGGCAAAGATAAGCGAAAGCGACGTATCGATATTAACGCGCAGGTCGTAGTCGGCCCTCTCCCCCTCGTTCTCGCGCATGGATACCGCGGAGTCCGTCAGCCACCCGCTGTCGACATAGCGACATACTTTGGGATACCAATTCACCAACCGCATAACGATGGCATCGTTTTCCTCTTGTGTTGGAGCGGGAGGTTTGGTCTTGAAGGTGATCTGAAAGTAACCGGTTTTGCCTGGCAGGATTCTGCTCGGCATCCGTATCTCCAGCACGTTTCCGTCGAAAGTCAGCGAATCACCGCCAACCGTGACACCTTGCATCGACACCGAATCAATGAAACAACGACCATCCGGCAGGGGCAGCGAGTCGTGAAAGGTACTGTCGACAGGACTGATGTTGCACCCAACTTGAAACCAGATATGCGTAAGGGTATCGTTGGAAGTGTTTTGGTATTTGAGTTGCATCGTGGCAGCCACAAGCGATGACTCCGGGGTTATGTCAACATCGATAACATAACTTACACTTGTCATCACGAACGGGTCCGGCGGCAGGAACTGTGCTTTCTGCTGACCGTGGGCCACGGTCGACAAAAGGATCAGGACAACGACCGCAAGTGAGTGCAACAGGCGCATCATCTGGTCCTCAACGCGTCAGAACAACGGTGAGGTCTAATCCTTCTTCTTTTTGAGCAGGTCTTTCAGAAAATTGCCCGCTTCCTCGGTGGCGTTCTTGCCGACGTCCTTTGACAGCGCCGAGAAATCGATTTCCACCTTTGGTTTGTCGATGGTACCGCTGACTTTCAGCGGCAGTCTGATGCGGTCGACACTCTTGTCGCTGAGGATTCCGGCCAGGCCGCCAAGCAGGCTGCCTTTGGATAGAAGTTTCTGAGTCTGGTCTTTCGACAGCAGGATGGAGCCGGTGTAACTGATGTCACCGGCGAAACTGTAGAAGCCATCCATGGAGACATCGCCGACATTTCCCAGACTGGAAGTCATTTGATCCAGCACTACCTTGCCGTCCTGCACCTTGATAGCGGTGGAGACGTCTTTTAACGCCTGTTCCTTGTCAAACGAATCCCCCACCTTACCGGCCAGCGAGCTAAGCGTGGAATACACGGCACCCGATGTCACCAGCTTGCCGCTTTTCATGTCGGCGGCAGACGTCACCGACAGCGAGTTCATAAATTCTTCCGGCTCCCAGCCACTGGCGCTGTAGTCGCCTTTGAAGTTGAATTTGCCGTAAATCAGTCCACCGAATTTGGAGAATCTGGAAACGAAATCATCCGCTTCAATCTGGTTGGCATCGAAACTGCCGGTATAGCGCGGGTTTTCGAAATCGTTGAGGTCGATGATCGTGCTGCCGCTGGCCTTGCCACTGTAAACGTTCGTGGTGACTTCGTAGCACTCAATCTTGCGGTCATAAATCTTCGCTTTGCCCACAACCTCTGTGAACTCGACCTGACTGTACACCACGGTGTCGATCTTAAAAGTCCCCTTGCCATCGATATCCGGCAGGATAATCATCGAAACCGAATCCGGTGCCGCCACGGCGCGATTGGTGCCGGAACCGGGCGTGGCCTCGGGAAAGAGCTTGTCGATGTCAAAGTGCTGCGAACGCAGTTCAAAAAGGAACATCGGTTTCTTCAGCTTGCTGCGGTCGAGGTTCTTCATGGGCAGCAGGTATGGAAATGGCTCGATTAACTTGCCGGAAAAGGTAGCATCGCTGGAGACAAACTTCGCGGAGAGTTTTTCGATCGTTATCGTATCCGGGGCGATTTTCATCACCGCCTCTAACTTAGTCAGCGGCTCCGGAAGCAGCGAATCATTGTACGAGGCGTCCGCAACAGTAATCTCGCCACGCTTGATTATGCGCTCCGGTTTCTGAATCGTGCCCAGCAGGTTCAGGTTAATGGCCATCCGGCCTTTCAACTGCGGGTTGCCTTTCGGCGGCAGGTAGCGTGTCAGCAACGCCAGGTCGAGCTTGCCGTCGAATGTACCATCAATCCCCGGGAAGATTTTCTTCGCCTTGATGCTGTCCGCCATCACATACGGCATGAGGTCGCTGATACGTCCGGTGAATGAGAAGCTGCCCGATTTCATAGTGCCCGACATTTTGTTGATACGCGTAGTCTTGCGATCCAGGTAAGCATCGAGATTAAACGTATCCAGCGGTTCCGGCATCTGCGGCGAGTTGTAGCTACCGCCGGTGATAACGAGATGCCCCGAGAAGTCAAGATTTTCGTAGTCTTTGGTGCGGCCGGTGACTTTCAGGTCAACCTCCGCCTGCCCGGTGATTTTGGCCGACATATTCTCGGGGAGAAACGGCTGGACAAAAGCCAGGTTGAGACTTCCGGCCAACTCGCCGTTGACGTACGGGTCGGCGAAATTCTCCACTACCATGTGGCCCTTGAGCGGCTTGCTGTCAAAAGTGCCTTTCTCGATATTCAGCCGCAGGTTGTTTGGCTTGAAATCTATCAGCGCTTTTTCAAACTGCAACTCGCCGGCGATATCTTTCTGCGACAGCTTCAGGTTAGTCACGGTGGCCGTGCCGGCATAACCGAGCGGTTCCGGGCGGTTTTCGTTGTAGTCAACATCGGTATTGAGAGCGAAACTACCCTCGATGCGGTAATCCTTAACCAGTTCCAACTGCTCCGGCGTGAGAAATTCGAGCAGGTCCGCCACGGCGATGCGGTCGGACTTGATATTCCCCCGCACCGTCATAGCTCCTTTCGGGTGTGACAACTCTCCCTTGAGTTTGAGCAGCAGCTTGTTCAGTTTGAGGTCGGCGCTCTTGAGGTTCAGAAAACTTTTGTTGAGATCGTATTCGGCATCGTAGTTCAGACTTATCGTCAGCGGCGGCAACGGCGTTTCGGTCGTGGCAAAAAGACTGTCGGCGCGCAGTTGACCGGTGGACAAATACAGCCCCTCGGATGGATTGGTTAGGGTAGTGGACAGATCCAGTCCGACCAGCTTGAAAGCCATTTTTGAGCTGTCATCGACAAATTCCACCCAGCCGTTGCTGATTTCGAACTTATCAAACGACACTGCCACCCCGGCGGTTTTTGCCTCGGGCGTGAGTTGTACGGTTATTTCGGGCGGAGCCGCAGCCTCAAGGGCCTTGAATTCGTAGTTGTTGGAGCCATCGGTCCGTTTGTACATATGCACCTCGGGGCTGTTGATAATCAAGCGGTCGATACGGAACTCGCCGGTCAGCAAGGGCCAGAAT
>JAUXCD010000108.1 GCA_030619085.1 Candidatus Zixiibacteriota bacterium | reverse complement strand
ATTCCATGACGTGATCAGAGTGCCGTCGAGTTCGTTGATTCTAACGAAGATGTTCTCGGATTCCCAGAACTCTGCGCCCGAAATGTCGACACTGTCACCGAGCCAATATTCGGTGGTATCCGTAGCGACGGTAGCCAGCGCGGATGCCTCGGTCGCCAGACCGAACACGGTCAGTAAAACAATGATGGTAATAACAAAGAAAGATTTACCAGTTGTGCGGGAGAGAACGGAACAGCAATTACCTAATATCATCCTCTCGATCCTTCTGCGGGTTGAACCAGTCGCCCAAACCAGAACAACCCACCTGTATGTATATAATATATTTGTATTCTAGTTAGTCGTAACCCAGCTTTGTTTGTTGTAAATGCGTAGTACTATTAATAATAACTACCCAATCGAAAAATAGGGTTTTTAGATTGGTTGTCAAGGGTAAACTGCTGCTAATTATAGATGTTTCGCTCTTTTAGGGACCTGTGCAGGCCGCATTTTCGGTCACTTGCGACCGGCCCGCAACTCCACAGGACACCAATTGTGGCTAAAACGGAGACAAAAACGGTTGCAAACTACTTGCGCTTTGTTGAAATTGTCTATGGCGGCTGAAACCGGATACAATATGGACCACATGTCGCTCGGCAAACGTCGGACGACTCTCAATGGCCACCCGGTTTTCGCAAACAAGAGAGACACAGACACTTACAAGAGCATCAGGAGAGCCGGTGAAATTAACCAGTGACAAATCAGTTTTCGAGAAATACGCTCACGAGTATGACCTGATGACCAATGCCGGTCAGCGGGAGAAGTTCCACACTGGTGAAGTCGCGGCTTTGATTGAGAAATTCAAGCCAGAATCGGTCCTTGATGCCGGTTGCGCCACCGGACTAACTTCGATGCTTTTTGCCAAGGCAGGCTGTACGACAGTTGGGTTGGACCGCTCTCAGAAAATGCTGACAGAGGCAAGGAAGAAATACGGCGACAGTAGTTATCCGCTTGAGTTCCGGTACGGCCAGTTTGAGAAGCTCCCCCATGTTCTGCAAAATAAGTTTGACCTTGTCGTATGTCTGGCCAATAGCATCTCCGGGGTTCACACTCTGTCGGGATTGTGGAAATCGCTCAGGAGTTTCAGTACCGTCCTGCGCCCGGGTGGGAATCTGGTCCTGCAACTCCTCAACTATTCGGCTATCAAAGAAAGTGATCTGGTTCCCATCAAGACGACTGTCAACGACGGCTTGATGTATATCCGCTTTTCGGAGAGACACCGTCGGAGATTCTTCGTTTATACTGTCCGGTTGGATATGAATAAGGACTTGTCGGCGTTTGAGGTATTCCGGCATGACTTCGACAATTTCACCGAGAAGGAGATTTATAGTAACCTTCGGACGGCCGGATTCGGGCAACTTCACAAGTACGGCGATCTTTTTCTGAAGAATCGGTTCGCCAGAACATCACGCGACCTGGTCGTGACGGCAAAGAAGCCGTTGATCTAACCGGCGCCTGTGGTCGCCCGGCAACCGACGAGCTTAATTATGTTGACTTGCCCGGATGTTTACCTATCTTCCCACCTATTATGAAAAAGCAAATCTTCGTTCTTTTACTGGCATCTCTTTTTGTGTGTCCCGGCTTGGTTGCGCAACGCGTGCTCGACAAAGCCCCTTCGGTTGAGAAATTTAGGCCAATCGGCGAAGTGCGCTTGTGGACCTTTGTCGTCAAAGATTCGGCCATCGGCCGGTTGATCTCGACCGTTTCCGGCAGAAAAAAAGTCGATGGCATCGATGGTGTCACGCTCACCGAACAGTTGAACCTGGATTACAACATGATCGGTTCGCCGATGAAGATTGAGATCGAGGGTGACCACTTCGTGTCGCTGAACGGATATTATCTCGGTGATAAGAGAACTATTACCGTCAACGAGCAGACGGAGAAACAGGAAGTGGAGCGCGATGGCGACCGTATCGAGGGATACTTCACGCGTGCGGGGAAGAAGAACGATCAGGAGATGGCCTGCCCGGAGGCGACATTCGCCATCGAGAACAATTTCCCCGATCAATACGAGTTGTTTTTCGCAATGCACGGTCTGCAGGTCGGCCAAACAATAGAGGACTCGGTTCTGGAACCGCAGACAATGCTGATGACGCATATCAAGGCGGTGGTAGAAGATTTCTCTTATACTCAAATTCACTCTCGGCTGTCAGATTCGGTGTTTCTGGTTAACGTTTTAGAGCCACAGCCGATGGATCTGTTCATCACCAAAGACGGCAGTCTGCTTAAGATGGATATCCCCGGGACGCGGACGAAAGTCTATCTTGATGCCGTGCGTCGGCCCCAGGCATCAGCGGCGCAGCAACAGAAACTCAGTTGGTCAAAGCTGGCCGGACTGGTACCCAATTATATCCTGTTTGTGGTATTCGGCTTTATATCAGTGCTGTTTTTCATCGGGTCAGGATACCGGTGGCGCAGTTCATATTTGGCCCTAATTGCCGGGGTGGTCGTATTCTGGTTGATACTGTTCACACAGGTCCCCCTGCAAAGATACCTGGTCCAGCGATTCCTGCTCCCGGCCATTAAGTCAGGAGACTCACTTTACCTGTTGGGCATACTCCCGGGCCTGGCGGCGGGCGTTATCCAGGAAGCGCTGAAGCTGCTGTCGATATTTGCGACGGCCCGCCTTCTCAAGTTGCGTAGTAATCAACTGGTTGCAATCGGGGCCATGGTTGGAGTTGGATTCGGGATTATGGAAGGTTGCTACCTGGAGAGCATGGTACCGACCGGCGGGCAGTTCTCCTGGAATTTACTCGAACGTGCTTTCCTTATATTGTTCCATGTGACATCGGGAGGTCTTATTGGTTATTTCCTGAGCGGACGCACGTGGAAGCTGATAGTGGTGGCATTGGGACTGACGGTATGCAACGCCACATTCCGGTACGTGCCGCTTTTTGTGCAGCAGGAAGTAGTGAATGTTCAGGTGATGCATCTCGCTATCGCTTTTGTATCGGTGGGACTGCTTCTGGTAGCTATGTTGCTGATGAAAAGGCGAAAAACGGCGGCGTGAGTCAATCTCGTCAATAAAATTTCAAAAAGAAAGGCTCTTCAATCATTGAAATTGAAGAGCCTTTTGTATTCTTAGAGAAATGCGATCGGCTGTTTAGCAGCTACATCCTTCACATCCGCTTCTGTCGCCGACGGTAATGGTGTATCCGCCCTGCCCGAATTGGGGTGAGACGTAGTCGATGTTGATTGATCCCAGGCGGGTCACCATCTCTTTGAGTTCTGCATCTATAAAAGCTTTAATGCCATTAGATTCAATCGCTTCCATACCTTCTTTTGACTCATCCAGAGCCAGTCCCAGAGAGGGACCGCCTCAGCCATATCCCTGGAAGAAGATGACCAACTCTTTGCCGGTAGCCTTCTCTGAACTCAGTACCTTTTTTAGTTCGGTGCTTGCTTTTTCGGTAACTGACAGCATTATAATACTCCTAATTCGGTCTTCTTTCATTTTTATATTCGATGCAAATATAACATAAATGATTCAAAAATGTTTAGAATTCGTCATATTTTTTTGAACTGGAGTGACTTCAATGCTGATTTAATACAACTTCTCCGTTGTTATACAATGGTGATGGCTCCGATTGAGCCCAAAATCGCGAGAATATTGTTGCAAGTTGGTTTAAAAAGTCACATTCTTTCCGAGAAAATAGTAAGCTTTAGACTGTTATTTTGTTGCAGTAAACAATCTTAAGGTTTCGCCTTTGTCCGATGAATATCTACATTTATGAAGACTCGAAATATGTGCAATTCTTTCCGCTGACTCTGCTCAGGCCGGTGTACCACCTCCGAACCGGTGTTTTGCCTCTATACCAGAAGCTCAGCAGAGAATTTGAACACGATACTGTCGGTTTTGTAACCCGGGACCAGATATCCGCACTGGTGGCGCAGTGCTACCGTGATTACCCGGTTAATATCATCAAGAAGGGCGAGGGACCGGTCCTGTTTTTGAACGGTCGTATTCGAGACTGCGGCGATCTGGTAAAACTGGTGGCAGAAGCGCGTTTCTCGACTGTATTCCGGGAAAAAGCGACCGGCGAAGCCGTGGCACTGTTGCTCCTTACTGAAAATCTGTCCTCATTTCCCGCAGTGGCGACCCAGGCCGATTACCTGAATCTCTGTCAACGCCAGAAAAAAGACTTCATGGAATTTAACACTACCGCCAGCCTCTATAATTTCAGTTGGGAACTGATGGCCGATATCGAGACACGGATTGTTGATGATGTTGCTGTCTTGAGAGAATCCCTGCCGGCTCCAAGCAACGTGAAGGTTCACGACGGCGCTTTTCTCGTCAATGAAGAAGATGTTTATATCGGTCACGATGCGGAGATTCTTCCTGGGAGCGTCCTCGACGCTTCGTCGGGCCCGATTTATTTGGAGAGCAATGTCAGGATAGAACCGCATGCCGCCATTGTCGGTCCTTGCTTCATAGGTGCTGGGACAACCGTGCTGGCGGGCAAGATATCGTCATCATCAATAGGTCATACCTGCCGCGTTGGGGGAGAGGTCGAGGCTTCGATATTCCAGTCTTACGTGAACAAGTACCACGCCGGTTTCATCGGCCACAGTTATGTCGGCTCGTGGGTCAATTTTGGGGCCATGACGACGAATTCCGATCTCAAGAACAACTACTCCAATATCAAATTGATGGTAGATGGTCAGGTTGTCGATTCCGGCTCCATGAAAGTCGGCTCATTCATCGGTGACCATACCAAATTCGGAATAGGCACCCTGTTAACCACCGGAATCACTATCGGGGTAAGCTGCAATCTATTCGGTGGCAGTCTGATTTCTGACCGCGAGGTGCCATCGTTCAGTTGGGGTCAGACCGGAGGCTACGACCGATACCAGTTTGACAAGGCTATAGAGACGGCGAGCAAATCCTGTTCGAGAAGGAATGTCACGCTCTCCGATGAAGAGACGGCGGTGCTGAAGGCGGTCTTTGACGGTTCGGTGAGCGCTGAAGGCATCATGGATTTCTGATTCAGGGAAGCCAGGACAGAGTGAGGTAATGTTGATATTCACCACGAATTCGCTGACGCATATCACAGCAGATAACCGAGGTATTCGATGCCGGAACTGAGAAAAGACCCGGTGGTAGGACGGTGGGTGATAATATCCACCGAGCGAGGCAAGCGGCCGTCGTCCTTTGCATCCGTTTCCAAGCGAGTGGCCGCCAAGATGTGTCCGTTCTGCCCGGGAAGTGAACATCATACACCACCGGAGGTAATGGCTTATCGCACGCCCGGTTCGGAACCGAACCAACCCGGCTGGACTTTGCGCGTAATCCCCAATAAATACCCTGCCCTCAGAGTCGAGGGTGATCTGGAACGGGCACCTAAGGGTCTTTACGACAAGATGAACGGGGTCGGCGCGCATGAGGTGATTATCGAGACGCCGGACCATGCCTGTGATATCGTGGATATGTCCGATGAAAGCGTGCGCGATATCTTCTGGACCTACCGCGAGAGAATGCTCGACCTGGAGCGCGATGTCCGTATCAAGTACATTCTCGTCTTCAAGAATCACGGCGAAGCGGCCGGGGCCTCGCTGGAGCATGCTCACAGCCAGTTGATTGCCACGCCCATTATTCCCAAGCGCGTGGCCGAAGAAATGGAAGGCGCCAAACGGTATTTTGAATTCAAGGAGCGCTGCATCTTCTGTGATATCGTCCGGCAGGAAATCTCTGAAAACGAGAGGCTGGTCACCGATTTTGACTCCTTCATCGCCATTCAACCGTTCGCACCCCGTTTTCCTTTTGAAACCTGGATCATTCCCAAAACCCATCAATCCAGTTACATGGAGATGAGTGATGCCGACCATTTGACGCTGGCCCGGTGCTTCAAGGACATCCTGTCACGGCTGAAGCTGGCTTTGAACGACCCGCCATTCAATTTCATCTTGCATACCCGGCCCATCAGTAAGGAGAGCCGGGAGTACTATCACTGGCATTTCGAGATTATCCCCAAGCTTACTAAGGTGGCCGGATTCGAGTGGGGTTCGGGAATATATATCAATCCGACGGCTCCGGAAGAGTCGGCGGCTTTTCTCAAGGAAATGAAGCCGGAGAGAGTGAAAGAGGTTTTCCGCGCGGATAAAACTGGGGGTGATTCGGTATGAGAATATTGATGGCTGCATCGGAAATGGTCCCGTTTGCCAAGTCAGGCGGGCTGGGAGATGTTCTCGGTGCTCTGCCACCGGCTCTGTCGAGGCTGGGTCACGAGGTGAAGGTCTTCATCCCGCATTACGCGTCTATCGACACCGCTGCTTTTGATTTCCAGCCCGTTGATCTGGACTTGCAGGTAGAGGTTGCCGGTAAGTCCATGCCGATGAAAGTGTCCCAGTATCTGGAGCCCAAAAGCGGTATGGAAGTGTATCTGTTGGGCAATGCCAATCTTTTCGAGCGTCCCGATCTCTATGTCGATCCCGCTACGGGGAAGGACTTCGTTGACAACGACGAACGCTTCATTTTCTTCTGCCGCGGCGGATTGGAACTGTGCCGCAAAATCGGCTTCTGGCCGGATGTCGTTCACGCCCATGACTGGCAAGCCGGCCTGCTGCCAATCTACCTTAAGACACTCTACAGTGAAGACAGCTATTTTGCCGGGGTGAAGTCGGTTCTGACCATTCACAATCTGGCGTATCAGGGGACCTTTCCGGCCAAGAACTTCCCCAAGCTTAACTTGCCCCCGGAACTGTTCTACGCCACCTCACCGTTTGAATTCTACGGACAATTGAATTTGCTGAAGGCGGCGATAGTGTACGCTGACAAAATCACGGCCGTTTCAGAAAGATACGCGCGCGAAATTCGCTCGTCGTCAGAACTGGGATGCGGTCTGGAAGGCGTTCTCACCGAAAGAAAGGACGATCTGGTGGGTATCCTCAACGGTGTCGATTACACCATCTGGTCGCCATCGAGGGACAAAAACATCCCGTTCAAATACCACCGGGCGAATCTGTCTGGAAAGAAGATGAACAAAGTCGATCTGCTGAACGAGTCTTCACTGCCGATCCGGGACAAAACCCCGCTGATTGGTGTTATCTCGCGACTGGTCGATCAGAAGGGCTTTGACCTGGTGGCCGAGGCGGCTGAACGGATTCTCGCGATGGATATTCAGATGATTGTGCTGGGAACCGGTGATGAGAAGTACCATAGCCTGTTCTCGGAGCTGGAACAGAAGTATCCGGACAAGATCAAAGCTTATCTCACTTTTGATGACACCTTGGCGCACCGGATCGAGGCCGCCAGCGATATCTTCCTCATGCCATCGCGCTTTGAGCCTTGCGGCCTTAACCAGATGTACTCATTAAAGTACGGCACGGTGCCACTGGTGAGAGAAGTGGGCGGTCTGGCCGATACGGTGGTGGATTTCGACCCGACCACCGGCGAAGGCACCGGCTTTGTATTCAAGGAGTATACCGCCGATGCTCTGCTTTCCACGCTGGAGCGAGCCGTGGCCACTTATTCGCGCCGGCGGGTATGGACGAAGATCATGAAGTCGGCCATGTTGCAGGATTTCTCATGGCGTCGCTCGGCCGAGCGATACGCCGACCTTTATGCCGGTTTGATTGGGAGTCGTGGCTGACCTCGACTACACTCGTAGCTACACACAGGCATACGCCAGCCTATGCCATTGCTAAATAACAAGTTGTCTGCCTCCGTGGTCCTTGGCTTACTGAGCCGGCGACAGTTTTTGAACAGTCTTTTCGTTCAGGCATGTCGGCCGGTTTTTGAACCTTGGGCTGAACGGTGCTTGCTAAGACAGTATTAAACTTAACCGATAATTATACTGTTCAAAAGAAGTTGACAAACCTGAGGAGCGTTTTATATTGGTTTCGATTAAGGCGGGAATAGCTCAGTTGGTAGAGCACCACCTTGCCAAGGTGGCTGTCGCGAGTTCGAGTCTCGTTTCCCGCTTTTTATTATGGGCGCCATAGCCAAGTGGTAAGGCAGAGGTCTGCAAAACCTTTATTCCCCGGTTCGAATCCGGGTGGCGCCTCTTTTTCATGCTCTGAAATGCCATCCCAACGCCCACAGGCCGGCTCCCGCATCTTCCGCATTTACTCCTCTGTCAACTGAAATTGCTTGACACTGCATGGACTGATAGCTATACTAATTAAGTAGACAGACATTTCTACTCATGCGACTATACAGTCTCGCGCAGTGTGAACAAAACAAGAGAATAATATAACAAATACGAAGAGTTACTCCATATCCCCGTGGTGACTTTTTGTAGACAATTTAATACAATTTCTTAAGGAGGAATAATGCGCAGAACACTTACTATTGTCTCCTTTGGCTTTGTGTTGCTGCTGTCTTTGACTTTGGCAGCAGATGTTGGAAACGTGCCAAGGGACAGGGAGGGGTCATCGCCGCGTCCGGAGATGTCGCCGGCAGCTGTGTTCACGGTGACAAATACTAATGACGCCGGACCGGGGAGCCTTCGCGACGCCATCAATGCTGCGAATGCATCACTAGGTTTTGACCAAATCACTTTCAACATTGCACCTGCAGGAGTGCCATACACGATTTTCCCGATGTCGGCACTTCCGGCTCTGACGGATCCGGGCGGTGTGCAAATCGCCGGATTCACCCAGTCTGGTGCGGCTCCCGGAGCCTCTCCGCCGTCAACGGCGGTTCTCATGATAGAGATTGATGGCTCCAACGCCGGAAATGCCAACGGCCTTTGGGTCATCTGCGACAATAATTTCATCGAAGGCTTATGTATCAACAACTTCGAAATGGACGGTATCCGCATCGAAAGCGGCGTTGCCGAGCCTACTGCCTGTTACAATATCGTCTATGGTTGCTTTGTCGGGACCGACAT
>JAUXCD010000061.1 GCA_030619085.1 Candidatus Zixiibacteriota bacterium | reverse complement strand
TCCGAAAAGGTACTCAACCAGATAGGTCAGGTCGGAGATGTCGATGACCTCATCGGGATCGCCGTTGATATTACCTTCGAACCGGCATTCGGCAACGGGTCCGCCGCCGAACATATACTCGACCAGGGCCGTTAGATCGGAAATATCCACGAACTCGCTCGGGCTGCCGTTGAAATTGCCGCGGTCGCCGATGCAGCAGGATGGATCCTGGAATATCAGATGTCCTGGCTTGTATTGAGGAACGAAGCGGTTGGCAACGACGTCGGAGAAGAAATTTCCGTGGACTACCATTCCCTCGATCATCGTGACGGTGTCGAAGGCGATTGTTTGAGGGGCGATGGTGGGGGAGTATGAGAAATACATACGCCCCAGTAGCCCCGTTCCGGGTGCAATGTCAGCTTGGTTGAACGGAAAGCAGTATGCTACCAGCGTATCCCCGGTAATGAAAAAGTCCTTGATGCTGACATAATCGATGCGACCATCCTCGAAAGAGAACGAGTCAAGGCTGATGTCCTGAGAATCCCAGAAAAGTGTAATCTCGATTCCGGCCAGCGCTTCGTCGTTGTAGAAATATACTGGCATGGCAACCTGGCCGGAGAGGTTCGCTGTTTGGGTGGTTACCCAGAGCGTATCCGGCGTATCGGGATCAGGTTCCAGATTGAGGCCATACGATTGCGCCGCCATCAGAGTCACCAGCGCCACTACCGCGGATAGGGTATAGGCCCTGACTTTTGCCATCTTGCCCATGAGTCTCTCTGTAATTCGATTGTGGTCGTGCCTGCTGTGGCCAATGTTCAAATTGTGTGCTCGACGCAGCAGGCCCGAATCATCCTGTAAGTACTCAGTGTCCAAATTCTTGAAGCAATTCAATATAGTGTCATCCCAGTATGGAGGCAACTCGTTTTTCAAGCACCCATGTCCGTCTGGCCGGGGCCGGGCTATATTTTGCCGATTGCTCGTCCCCGCCATCAATAATATTATCGACAGGGGCTCATTTATATTTCGGCAAATCCGATAATATTTGTATGGGGAAGGAAAAAGACAACCCAATCAAACATCGATGTGCCTGGGTCATGAAGTGTTACCTGGCCGAAGAGTTGCGATGCTTCGGTTTCAAGATTGATTGTCCCCTATACCGGCAATCCAACGGTGACAGCTTTGACCAAGAGGGGTTTGATAAAGCTATGGATGAGCTTATCGACCAGACCCGGGCCAAACACTCCGAGCGCGAAGACGCGTAAGGCAGTTCTGCCGCCGATCTTGATTTCCTGAAATTTATTCCCGCTCACTTAAGAAATATCTTCCAAAATCCGCCTGTCAGTACGTTGGGGGAGAGTTGTGCCGACTCGCTAAAAGGCTATAAGTTAATAACTTACGGGCCGCCGGACAGTCTTGGCACAGAGGATGCTATAGACCGAGTGGAGGAAAGTATGATTAAAGGTATTTATACATCCGCGTCCGGTATGATTCCCCGGATCAAGCAACAGGAGATTACCGCGAATAATATCGCCAATGTCTCCACCCCCGGATTCAAACGTGACAGGATCTTCGCCAAGGAACTGTCCAGGGCCGAAGTGAAAAAGCTGCCGCAGAAAAACGACTGGCAAAGGCCGATGGTCAACCACGTCTACACCGATTACAACCAGGGGATATTTGACAAAACCGGTAATCCCCTCGACGTGGCGATCGACGGCGATGGCATGTTCAAGCTGCAAATGCAAGACGGCACCACCGTGCTGACCCGGTCCGGTTCATTCACCGTCAACCGGGACGGCTTACTGTCTTTCCCGGGCGGTGCCCTGGTAATGGGCGAGAGCGGCCCGATTCAGGTCGGCTCCGGTACGGTCTCGGTCAGTCAGGCCGGGGATATCGAAGTGGACGGCGGCCGCGTGGGCAAATTGGTTCCGGTGACAGTGGCCGACCTGACCGAGTTAAACAAAATCGGCGGCTCATTCTATATAGTCCCCGAAGACACGGAACTCATTCCGGTTGAAAAGTACTCCATCCAACAGGGATTTCTGGAAGCATCCAACGTCGACATCGTCAGTGAGATGATCGACATGATAGTAGCGTTTCGAGAATACGAAGCCGGAGCCAAATCGATACAGGCCCAGGACCAGACATTGGAAAACCTGTTCCGCCGGGTCGGTGGTGGTAGCTAAAGCGGCTTTACATAGGAGGTCACAATGATCAAAGCAATGCGCACGGCGGCGACTGGAATGGTCGCGCAGCAGATGAATGTTGATAACATCGCCAACAACCTGGCCAACGTTAATACCACCGGTTTCAAGAAAAGCAAAATTGAGTTCCAGGATGTGCTCTATCAGAATTACCGCAAGGCCGGTACCACCACGGCGGTGGGGGCCGAGGTACCGGTGGGGCTGTCTATCGGCTACGGCACCAAGGTGGTAGCGAGCGTCCGGCAGTTCAGCGAGGGTGACCTGACCTCGACCGGCAACCCGCTCGACCTGGCCATCAGCGGCGACGGATTCTTTCAGATCCAGCATCCCGACGGCTCTATCGCCTACAGCCGCGACGGAGCGCTGAAACTATCTGCTGAGGGCCGGGTAGTCAATTCCGACGGGTATTTCCTGATTCCAGAGATAAGCGTACCCGAGGACACCGTCTCCATCTCCGTGGGCACCGACGGTACGGTCGAGGTGATGCAGTACGGTCAGGATTCGCCCACCGAAATTGGCCAGCTTGAATTGGCCCGGTTCATCAATCCATCCGGCTTGTCCGCCGTGGGACGCAACCTGCTGGTGTCCACCGGGGCTTCCGGCGATCCCATCACCGATATCCCCACCCAGAGCGGTCTGGGCCAGATTGACCAGGGCTACCTGGAGATGTCCAACGTCAAGGTCGTCGATGAAATGGTCAACATGATTGTAGCCCAGCGTGCCTACGAGATGAACTCGAAAGCTATCCAGACTGCCGAAGACATGGCGGCCATAGCCAATAACCTGAAGAGATAACTGATATGAGACACGTTACCAAAATTGCAGTTCTGTCCATTCTGGTCATGGTTGCGTCGGTCCTGACGGTTTCCGCCAGGGTGGATGATGCGACTATTATTGACAAGGTGAGGCAAACATACGACCTCGACAGTGTCGACTATCAGATCGAAATCCTGTCGAACACGATGAGGGACACCGACGGCTCGAACGGTATTCTCACCTTTCGCGCCCTGTCGCAGAAAGACCCAATTGGCCTGTTCACCATCCTCGCCAAAGAAACGGACGGTGACCGCAAAATTGCCAGCGGCCAGGTGCGCCTGCGCATCAGCCGGTTTATGGACGTTGTCGTGGTCAACGACAAGATCAAAAGGCACGCCGTGCTTACCGATGACCTGTTCGCCGTGAAGCGAATGGATGTCACCACCTTGCGGGAGCAGCCGATCACGTCAATCAATGACGTCCTCGGGCTGCGTGCCAAACGAAATCTCAAGCTGGGGCAGATACTGACTTCCCAAGCGGTCGAGTTAATCCCCGATGTCGAACCGGGCCGCGAAGTGGCCATCGTCTACACCAACGGGTTGTGCCGCATTAGCGCCACCGGCGTCGTCATGCAGGAGGGAATGGCCGGAGATTATATCAAAGTCAAAAATAAATCATCAGGGAAGATGGTTATCGCGAGGGTAGTCGACCACGGTGCTGTGGTGGTCGATCTCTAACGCACACCAATAGGACGAGGCTGAAAATGAAACACAAGAAATTGATACTACTGCTGCTGGTTCTGCTGCTTTTGCCGTTTACGCTGAAGTTGAGAGGCGAGGATTTCGGTCAGCATCAGTCACTGTTCACCGACATCAAGGCTCACGCCATCGGTGACATTCTCACCGTGAATATCGTCGAGGAAAACCGGGCGTCAAATCAGGTTTCCAGCAAGACCGAGAAGACGACGAAAAGCTCGATCGACAGCGCTCCCGGAATCGGCGAGCTGGCTTTCATTCCCATGTTAGGGGCCGATATAAAAACCAAGAATTCGTTCGACGGCAAAGGGGATAATGTCCGCAATGCCAGTCTTCGGGCGCGCATGTCCGTGACCGTAATAAATATCAAACCCAACGGCGATCTGATTATTCAGGGGTCTCGGACGATTGGCATTTCCAAGGACAAGGAAACCATCGTTCTCACCGGGGTGGTCCGGCAGAAGGATATCGCTCCGAACAACACCATCAACTCTTATCAGATTGCCGACGCCGAAATTCACTACACCGGCAAAGGAAACGCCAGTACGGCGGCCCGGCCGGGTTTCCTTAGTCGCTTTCTGGGCTGGTTGTTTTAGGAGACATGGATGTTTAGAATTATCAACAATTGGATAACAACGCCGGCCGGCCTGGTGCTGCTGATGTCAATAATCCTGGCCTTTTGCAGCCCTGCCGACGCCGCGAAAGTTCGCGTCAAGGACATTTGCACCTTTCAAAACAAGGCGGAGGTCGACCTGATCGGCTATGGCCTGGTGATCGGTCTCGATGGTTCCGGTGACGGAACCGGGACGCAGTTTACGACCCAGTCGCTGGTCAATATGATGGAGCGCATGGGGCTGACGGTGGACTCACGCAAAGTCAAGGTGAAGAACGTCGCGGCCGTCATTGTAACGGCCCGAATGTCCAGCCAGCAGACTGTCGGTGCCTATTTTGATGTCACCGTGGCTTCGCTCGGCGATGCTTCATCTTTGCAGGGCGGGATGCTTCTGATAACGCCTCTTTCCGGTCCGGACGGCACCGTTTACGGCATGGCCCAGGGGCCGGTGTCAATTGGCGGGTTCAACATTCAGGTGGACGAGGGCAACAAGATCGTCAACAACTACACTCTGGTGGGCCGGATCCCCGGCGGCGGCAAAACCGTCAAGACGCTGATCGCTCCCCAGGCAAACGCCCAAGAGATTTACCTCTCTCTGCTGGACGCGGACTACACCACGTCGCACCGCATCGCCGAAAGAATAAATATCAAATATGGACTGACCGCTTACCCGGTCGATGGCGGTACGGTGAGAATAGTCGTGCCGGATTCGCTTAATCACCCGGTGACGCGCATGAAATTTATCAGCGATGTCGGCCAGCTTCAGGTGGTACCGGACAATACCGCTCGGGTGGTCATAAATGAGAAAACCGGCACTATCGTGGCCGGTCAGCACGTAACAATCGAGCCGGTGGCAATCGCCCACGGCACTATCACCGTCGATATCCAGTCCACCCCTGTCATCTCTCAGCCCCAGGCATTTAGTGCCGGGGAAACGGTGGTCAGCCAGGACAGCCGCATCAGCGTTCATGACGAGCAGGCTCGCGTGATGCACATGAAAGGTGCCGTGTATTTGTCGGATATCGCTACGGCCCTAAACAAGATTGGAGCCACGCCCAGGGACATTATCGCCATCTTTCAGGCTCTGAAGCAGGCGGGTGCTCTGAGGGCGGAACTGGTAATACTGTAATGTCGTCAGCTGCCATAAAGGGTGCGGCGGGATATATCCCCGATCAGGCCATAGAACGAATCGGCAAACAGGCGGGCGCGGACGCCGGAGCCGAAAAGGCAAGACTGAAGAAAGCCACCCGTGAGTTCGAATCCCTGGTCATATACGAGATGCTGAAAACGATGCGCAAGACCGTCCCGGAAAGTGCGTTCTCCAAAGACGCACCGCTTGCCGGCGGTATGGGCAAAGACATCTTCACGCAAATGTTTGATATGAAGCTGGCCCAGAAGGTAGCCACCGGCGGGAAGAGTTCCATCTCGGACATCCTCTATTCACAGATGGAAAAGCTCGTGGAGGCCCAGTACGGCGCCGGTGATGAAGAAGTGGAAATCAAGCCTTTGGGAAAAGCCGAAAAGAGTGCGACTGAACTGAGGCCACACAATTTCATCGAAGTCCCTGGTCGATTTAAACAGGTACAGGAAAAGGAGCTTAACCCGAGCCTGCGGGCGCTCGATAGCAACAACCCGGATAAGACAGTGCGCGATATAACCAGAAACTACGGCCGCTATATCCGGCGCGCCGCCCACAAGAATGACCTGGATTCGGCGCTGATTCTCTCCGTGATAAAAGTCGAGTCCGGCGGACGGGCCTCGGCCGTGTCACCGGCCGGTGCGAAAGGTCTGATGCAACTGGCTGATTCGACCGCACAGCAATACGGTGTGACGAAGGTATTTGACCCTCGGCAGAATATCGAGGCCGGCAGCCAGTATCTCCGGGACCTTATTGACCGCTTTGGCGATCTCAAGCTGGCCCTGGCGGCCTACAATGCGGGACCGGGCAATGTAGATAAATATGGTGGTCTACCGCCCTTCAGGGAGACTGAGGCCTATGTGGACAATGTTATCAAAAATATGACCGCTCTGACCGACACGAATGCGAAGCCGGAAAGCTAAAGAGTGGTGCCAAAGAACCGATAATTAAGGTACGCCAATAACTTAGCGGATATGGGATATGATCAATAAATTGATTGAAATAATTGGCAGGGAAGCCGTTCTCTTCGAATCCTTCCTCGCATTGCTCGAGCAGCAGAAGAAGATGCTGGTGAGCAACGATCTCGATGGGCTTAACCACGTCACAGATCGCCAGCGCGAAAAACTCGTGGAGAGTCAGTTGCTCAACAAAGAACGTGAGCAACTGATCGAGCGTATTAAGGTGGCCAACGCCATCGAGGGCGATCTCAATGTCACACGCCTTTTGGAGATGGTCGATGAGAACCAGGCCGAGCGTTTATTGCATCTGAAGAGCCTGATCTACGGTCTGCATGACCAGATTGCCGAAGTTCGCAATCAAAACGCGATGCTTCTCAATCGCTCCCGCCAGTATATCGGCAAGATGATAGAGATGCTCTCTCGGGTGAACAGCCCGGAAGGGGCATATTCCTCCGGCGGTGTCGCCACTTCCAGTAACTCAACCGTAGCCGTGGACAGGAGGGCCTGATGCCGGGTTTATTCCAGGGACTTGAGATTGGCAAACGCGCGCTACTGACGCACCAGTACACGCTGCAGACAATCGGTCATAATATCGCCAATGTCAACACCCCCGGCTTCACGCGCCAGCGAGTGAACATCACTTCCAGTCAGCCGGAATACAACACGGTGGGGACTATCGGCAGCGGCGTTCAGGTAGCCGATATCAGGCAAATACGCGACCTCTTTCTCGGCGAGCAGTTTCGCCAGGAGAGTAAATCGCTCGGTCAATGGACTTACAAAGAAAAAGTTATCTCGCAGATAGAGTCTCTTTTCGGCGAGCCGGGTGACAACACCCTTTCGGGATTGCTTAACGATTTCTGGAACGCCTGGAGCGACCTGGCCACGACCAACTCGGTCAGCACGCGCGAGGCCCTCGTCGGCAAAACCGAGTTGCTGACCAATGGCTTTCATCAACTGGCTAACCAGCTTCAGGCCCTGCGCAGTTCCATTGATGGCGACCTGATCAACTATACTGCCGAAATCAATCGACTGTCGGGCGAGATTGCCCGCATGAACGACCTCATCAAATCTCAGGAGCTGGGCAACACGCGCGCCAACGATCTGCGCGACGCCCGCGACCTGGTCATCGACGAACTGTCTCAAATTGTCGATATCAACACCGTCGAACAACCCAATAGCACCACGACCGTGTATATCGGGGCGATGGTCATTGTTGACGGCAGTGATGTCCTGCCGGTGTCCACCAAAACGGAAACAATCGACGGTGTGGTCACCAACAAGCTGGTATGGAAAGGCACCGAGATCGAGTTGACGAACATCAACGGCCAGCTCAGAGGTCTGGTTGACGCCCGTGATAAAATCATCCCCGGGTATCTCGATGATCTCAATGCTATCAGTGCCTCATTAATACGCGAGGTTAACGCCCTGCATACCACCGGTTTCGGCCTTGACGGTTCCGCCGGGGTAAATTTCTTCGACAACCAATTCATCGATGCTTCCAACATCACGGTTAACCGCGAAATCACCGACAATTCCTCCCGGATCGTGGCTTCGGCCTCCGGCGAGGTTGGTGACAACACTATCGCGCTGGCTATCCAGGATTTGAGAAGCAGTCAGGTGATGAACAATAACTCAATAACCATAAACGATTTCTATAACAGCCTGGTAGGGAAACTGGGCGTTGAGTCAAGCGAAGCGAAATCGTTCAGATCTAACTACGAGTTGCTGGTCAACCAGATTGACAACGCCAGGCAATCGGTACAGGGCGTGTCCCTGGACGAGGAGATGGCAAACCTGGTGAAGTTCCAGCACGCGTACGATGCCGCCGCTCGAGTCATTACGACCATGGACGAAGCCCTGGATACGGTCATTTACAATATGGGTATCGTCGGGCGGTAAAACATACGGGTCCCGATAAGGACCTGACACACAGCCAAGGAGGGTGTGGTGCTAATTCTGACACGGAGGTTGGGTGAGTCTATCAACATTGGTGACAACATCAAAGTCGCCGTGCTGGGCGTCAGCGGACGTCAGGTGCGGCTGGGGATAGAGGCTCCCAGTGACGTCGTGGTTCACCGCGAAGAGGTTTATGTGCGAATTCAGGAAGAGAATCGCAAGGCCTCCAAGTCGCTCAAGAAGGATCTGACGGGTATGGTCAAACTGCTCAAGGACAAAATCCGGGGCAAGGAAAACGCCTCCGATCAGCCCCCTGAGATCGACTTTAAAAAGGATGACCGCAAAGGGAAACCCCCGCGCGGGAATCGAAGAAGACACCCGTAGAGGTAGTCAACCGTCTTATTTGAGAGCATGTAGTTTATGAGAGTTACCAATTTAATGATCTCCAATCGAGTGGTGTTCAATATGCAGCGCTCGATTCAAAGTCTGCTAACCATGCAGGGGCGATTATCATCGGGCCGCCGTATCGAGATGCCATCGGACGATCCCATCGGCACCCTTCGTGACCTGGATTACCGTACCGAACTGGCGAAGAACGATCAGTACCTGAAAAACATATCTCAGGGCCAGAGTTGGTTGCAGAACTACGACACTACTCTGGCGGGACTGAAAAACCTCGTCAGCACCTCCAAGGAGCTGGCGATTGCCATGGCCAACGGCACTTATGACGAACAGGCGCGCCAGGCTTCGGCCTCGGAGATCAGGTCCATCTATGAGCAGATAGTCCAGTTGGGCAACGGTACCCTCGAGGGTAAGCACATCTTCTCGGGCTATCGGACCGATACCCAGGCTCTCACGGCATCCGAAGGCGGCGCCGTTTATCACGGCGACATGGGCCAGATAAAATTCCAGATTGAAACCGCCACCCGGCTGACCGTGAACTTCAATGGGGCCGATGTCTTCCTGCGCCGACTGTCGGAGCTGGGGGAAACGGCCGATCTGAATGTCGCCGTTACGGGCAGCACGCTGCTGGTCGACCTTAATGCCGGCAGCGGTATCGATCAGACGGTTGGAACCTTCACAGTCACCGACAACAACCTTAATATAAGTTCCACGGTGGATGTCAGCGGCGCCGTCACGGTTGACGACGTCCTCAACGCCATCAATGCGCAACTGGCTGCGGACGGTATCACGAACCTGTCGGCGCAGATCGCTCCCGAAGGCAACGGTATCAGGCTGAACATCGACGAAACTCTGCCCAACCGAATCTCGGTAGATACTGCTCTGGACAACCTCAACGGCGGACATGGCGTAGATCTGAGCGATGGACGAATCCACCTGACCGACGGCGCCGGGATAGATGTCAATATTGACCTCGGCGGAGCAACCACGGTGGGTGACGTCATCACTGAATTCAATGCCCAGATGGCCGCCGCCGGGCTGCCGCTGAGCAATGTTACCATGCAATTGAACGCGGCCGGGACGGGTCTTGAGATAAATGACACCAACGGCGTTCCCATAGGTCTCTCTATTAGTGAGGTAGACGCGTTTTCGACTACCGCCCAGGACCTGGGGATCAGGGGCAATATCAACGCGAGCCTGGTGGGCCTGGATCTTAATCCCCAGTACGGCTTTGAAATAGAGGAAACCACCGGTACAACGGCCGGCGATTTGGCTCTGGTCGGTGAATTTATAGGCGACTGGTCGGGCGGAGATATCGATCCGCTATTGACGTTAACGTCGAATATAGCCGAATTCAACAACGGCTTGGGATATGCCAGCGGTGAAATCGTCGTTTGGCAGGGGCTGGACAGCCGCACTTTTGACCTGAGCGATCCGGCCATTGTGACGGTTCAGGACGTTCTGGACTTGTTCAATAACTCCGGATTAGATATTACGGCCACTATCAATGCCGACAATGCCGGCATCCAGATTACCAATAACGATCCGACGCGCTCTCTCACTGTGGAGGATGTCGGCGATAGCCGCCTGACTAAGGACATGGGCATCTTCGGCTCCACCGACATGATGGGTTCGCTACAGGTACTCATTCATTGTCTGGACAACAACGACCAGGAAGGCACCGGCATGTTGCTGGAGAATCTCGATGCATCGATCCAGAACCTGCTGAACGTCCGCGCGACGGTCGGTGCCAGCGCTTCGCGCCTCGAGACTACTCGAGCCCGTCTGACGGACATGGGGCTGAACTTCACAAAACTGTTGTCGGAAGTGGAAGACGCCGATCTGACCAAGTTGATGATGGACCTGGCCATGATGGAGAACAGCTACCAGGCGTCACTGCTGGCGGGTGCTAGGATAATGCAACCTTCGCTTATGGATTTTTTGAGATAGGATAACAAGAGGATATAGTACATGCATGTAAGTACACGAAGATTCGGCGAGATCGACATCCCTCGAGACAAGATCATCAGCATGGCTAAACCGATACTCGGTTTTGAATCTCTTTCCGGCTTCTGTCTTATCGAGGCGGAGGAGATGGCGCCGTTTATGTGGCTGCAGGCCATAGAGGACCCCAATGTGGCCTTCATCGTCGTCAACCCGCGGGTGTTTTTCCCGGATTACCGGATTGAGGTCAACCGGAACGAGCTGGCCGAGTTGAAGATTGCCAAGGTTGAGGACGTCGAGACCTTCGTCGTCGCCACCGTACCGGCTGATCCGAAGAGGATATCAGTCAATTTGCAGGGACCGGTGATAATCAACACCGCGACTAACCTGGCCAAGCAACTGGTCATGGTCAACTCGCACTATCAGGTGAAACATTACCTGATGGAGATTCCTGATCTACAGGAAGATCGCACCGCCACCCAAGAGAGAGAAGCTGTCAGCGTGTAGGTGTTCGGGTGAATATGGACCGATAGCCTCCGTCCGCAAATCCCGGCGTATACTCAAACGACGGTTTCAATTTCCCAACTCTCCGGTTCAATCGAGGTTTGACAGATATGGCGAAACGACAGAAAAAGCAGAAGAAACAGCGCGCTTCCACCCCAAAGCAGACGCGGCCTGGCACACGGGCGGCCGGCACGTGCAGGAAACGTTCGGGTCATCATCCTGATGATGTCGGAGCAGCTCTTTCGCTGGCAGCGCAATACCTGGCCGACCGCAAAGAAAAAGAGATACCGGCGGTCCTTCAGCCCCTTGAAAGCGTTTATCCTTTCGAAGATGCGGAGAGTTGCCGTCTTTTTAACATTCTCCTCGCGTTCGGCTGCGTCCATACCGGACAGTTCGCTGAAGCGGAGAGAATCATCAGCCGCGGTCTCGAATTGCAGGCCGATTCCCTCGATCTCAACTACGTCCTAAGCTATGCCAAATTATCGTTACGCGAATATGATGAAACCATAAAAGCGGGCGAAGCCTATCTCGCGAAGTATGATCAGGCGTCCTCTTCATCGCAGCAAGCCGACTGCACCTTTGCCACTACCTCCGGTCATCTCTCACAACTCTGCAATTTCATGGCTACGGCTTATCGTGAGCAGCGCGATCACGCCTCGGCGATGAAATGTTATCAGAAAGCTATCGATGCCGACCCGGGCAACCACCTGCCGTATCTTAACCTGGCCAATCTGCTCAGGCTCGGCGGAGAGTTCGAGCCGGCCGCCGAAGTCCTCGGGCGTGGTATTGAGCACTGTCGCCAGGTCCAGGAACTGCGCATGCTGCAGAATTCATTCCGGCACGGCGCGACCGTCTCGGCCTGTATGATTGTCAAAAACGAGGAGCAATTGCTCCCGGCCTGCCTGGAGTCAATCCGAAACTGGGTCAATGAGATTATCGTGGTCGACACCGGCTCCACCGACAGCACGGTGCAGATAGCCGAATCATACGGTGCGCGGATTTTTCACCAGGCCTGGGAAGGCGACTTCTCGAAGCATCGCAACTACTCGATTGAGCAGGCAACCTCCGACTGGATACTCATTATCGATGCCGACGAACAAATGTGCTCGGAAGACGTTCCTGCTTTGCTGGATGTGGCCAATCGGGCTGATGTTTCGATTATCTCTATTAATGTTTACAACGTCTATGGTCAGAATGAACAGACCAGGACCTTTCTTCCGTCGGTCAGATTGTTCCGGCGCGAACTGGACCTTCGCTATGACGGCATCGTCCATAACCGACTCGAATTCCCGGCGTCCATGTCCGTTACCCGGGTGCCGGTTCAACTCAAGCATCTGGGATATGACCTGTCACGCGAGAAGATGGAAGCGAAATTCCTCCGAACGAAGGCGCTTTTGGAAAAACAACTGGAGGAAAACCCGGATAATTTCTTTGCTCTGTTCAACCACGCCCAGTTGCTCAGGGGGGAAGGCACCGAATTTCCGGTCAAGAACGCCGGCGAAATCATAAAAACGGCCAGTCGTGCCGTGGAACTGACCGACCCCGATAATATCGAGCAAAGGCACATTCACCTGATGTGTCTGGATCAGATTGCCTGGGCGTATTTCTATACCGGGCAGTATGAGAAGGCACTCGAATACTGCCAGAAGGCGCTGCATATAAAGCCGAACTACCTCGACCCGTTGCTCCTCATGGGGCACGTGTATAGCCGTCAGGAACAGTACGAACTGGGGAAGGAACACTACCAGCATTACCTGGAGGCCCAGGCGCAATTTGATGATACCCGGGAGACCGACAATATCATCCTGCTTCATCCGGACAGCCGCTCGTGTGTATTCTACGGCCTTGCCGTGATCGCCGAACTAACCGGAGAACCTGAAAAAGCAGAAGACTTATACCGGCGTACGCTCGATATCGACCC
>JAUXCD010000056.1 GCA_030619085.1 Candidatus Zixiibacteriota bacterium | reverse complement strand
TCCTTGACACATTTCGTGACGGACGAAACGCGTACTATTTTTCCGTGAACGCATCCAATGTGCAGGCCGACGGTATCCTGTCGGCCAACGCTCGCGAAGATAATATCTCCTGGGATGGGGAATTCTACTCTAATACCGATGTGAACAGTTCCGGATACACGGTTGAAATCGCCATCCCCTGGTCATCAATAAAATGCGGTGACGATGACGCGACGTGGGGATTCAACTTGATGCGCCATATCCCCAATCGAAGCGAAGATGCGTACGCCATTCCAGTGCTGCAGAATGAGGGGCTGAATATCGGTAAGTTCGGGCAGTTGACAGCTATTGCACCGTCGTTTCCTCGGGCTTCGCTCGAACTGTATCCATCAGCCTTTGTTCGTCTTGAACGCAGCTACGGGGAATCCTGGGAAAAAGTACAGCCATCGGGAGATATCACCTTCAAGCCGAATTCGTGGGTCGATATACAGGCTACTATTAACCCCGATTTTTCCCAAATAGAGGCTGACCCGTTCGCGCTCAACCTTTCAAAGTACAGTCTGTACTTCCCCGAAAAACGACCGTTTTTTATAGATGGAGCGGCATTCTTCCAACCCACCGGCGGCGCTACCGCGGGCCTGCTAAAGTTGTTCTATTCGCGGCTGATAGGCGCAAAGCTACCCGATGGTTCGGAGGTTCCGCTGCATACCGGTGCAAGGATGACCGCAAGGAAGGGAAAATGGGAGATCGGCAGTTTGAGCGCTTATACCGGAGATCGATCTTACGCCTCCTACTGGGGAGAATTCACCGAGCCGGAAGCGTTCTTTACCGCGGAGAGGATTCAATATCAGCTGGACCGCTCGACCGTTTTGGGATGTCTTTATGTCGGGAAATTCAATTCGAACAGTGACAATCAAGCGATTTCTTTTGACGGCACATACAGTACACCAACTTTTCAAATAAGCGGGCAACTGGCAGGAAGTCAGTATGGTAAGGTCTCGGACAAAGCCATGAAATTGGTTGGTGAATACATTTCAAGAGGTATCTATCTGGCCGGACAGGCTACGGTGATTGGTGATGAGTTTGATGTCTCAGAGATTGGTTATGTCCCGTGGGTAGGATACCGGCAGTATTCGCTATCGGCCGGTCCCGTTTTCTTTCCCGAATCCGGTCCGCTGAATTTTGGTATGCTTAAGGTGACCGGTGATTTCAGCCGCGAATACGGTGAGGATGACTATTCCCGAACGGCAACTCTTTCGCTTTCGGGGTCGTTTCGGAATGGCTGGGGAGCCGGCGTTGAATATACGTCCGGACGATTGATTGAGTTCTCCAACACCTACGACCCCCGTGCGGTGGGGTTCTTTGTGCAATCCGATGTTGCTCGAAGGGTATGGAACATCCTGTCATTCTACAGCACCTATTCTTACAATTATATGACAGATTATTTTGCTCGCAATGAATACATCAGCAACTACTTCTCGTCAAGAGTCTCTGACCGGATGTCCATTTTCATCAGCGGATCGACCTGGGTTGAGCATGATCCCGACGGTCGGACGGCGGAAATAACCTACCGGGTAAGGCCCGGTGTTAACCTGGCCATTATGGATGGCATGAATCTATCGATTTATGATGAAACACCTTTTACGAAATCGAAAGGGAGTTTATCCACAAGAGTGGGTCTCTCCTTTTCATATAATTTCCTTCCGAAAAGCTGGTTTCATGTAGGATTTAATGAATGGCAGGTTAAGGAAAACGGCGCGTTTGAACCGCGACAAAGAGTACTCGCGGTAAAGTTGCGTCACATGATTTCATTCTAGTGGTTTGGATGCCATCGCGGAAATTGAAAACGCCTTAAAGTCTGGCCCGATGAGATTTGTCCCACCAGAAACGCCCTACTGATGTGCCGGTCCTTGGCTGACCGCCTTGATACCATACCAGATGCGCCCGTTGTTAGCTTGAACGAGCGAGGGCGGCCAGAATTTTTTCCGCCAGCGCGCGGCTGATGCCCTTCACCTGCATCAGGTCATCGACCGTCTGCTTTTTCAAATTGGCCACCGAGCCGAACTCTTTCAGCAGTAGTTCACACCGCGATGGTCCGATACCGGGGATATCATCCAACTTGGACTTAATCGTTCGCTTGCTGCGGACCTTACGGCCATAGGTAATGGCAAAGCGATGCGCCTCGTCACGAATATGCTTGAGAAGAATCAATCCGGGAGCGCTCTTGCTGATAGTCATCGCGGCGGATTGCCCCGGCAGGAATACCTCTTCGAGCCGCTTGGCCAGACCGATTATCGGCTGGTTGGCAAAACCGAGATATTCCAGTTCGGCCCGGGCGGCGGAAAGTTGCCCTTTGCCGCCGTCGACCACGACCAGGTCCGGGGGCACAGCGGAAACTTTACCGCCGGCCTCCTCGGTGGTCTTTGCAATATCTTCTTTGATGCGAAAGAAATAGCGACCGATGACTTCGCGCATCATCTTGTAATCGTCCTGCCCTTTCACGCCTTTGATCTTGAAGTGACGGTACTCGCTCTTTTTCGGTTTGGCGTTCTCAAAGAACACGCACGACCCGACGGCGTCGGTCTCACCGGTGTTGGAAATATCAAAACAGACCATGCGACGCGGCGAACGGGCCAGACCGAGCTCGTCTTTGAGATTGGTGACCATCTTGCTCGTGCGCTCGGACATCTTCTTTTTCTGAATCAGAATCTCATCCAGAAGCAGCCGGGCGTTCTTGGCCGCCAGGTCCACCAGGCGCACCTTCTCCCCTATTCTCGGCGTGTAGACTTTCACGCGGGAGCCCCGGACTTCCTTCAGCCATTGCTCAACGAGCTTCTTTTCAGGCAATTCATACGGCAGATAGAGTTCATCGGGGAGATTCGGCTGATGGTTATAGTACTGCGTAATGAACGTTTCCAGCACTTCCTCGTTGGGGTCGTCGGTGTCTGAAGTTATCTGGAAATCCTGCCGTCCGATCAGCACCCCCTCGCGAATCTGCATCACAACCGCCACGGCGTCTTTTTCCTCGCGGGCCAGCGAGATAATATCCCGGTCAACGATATCCCCGGCATCGACCTTCTGCTTTATCATCACCGACTTGATCGCCTCGATCTGATCGCGAGCCTTGGCAGCCTCTTCGTAATCAATCGCCGACGACGCTGCTTTCATTTTCTCGGTGAGCCGATCAATCAGTTCTTTCGATTTACCCGAAAGAACCATCGCCACCGCCTCGACCTGCTGCGCATAATCTTCCCGCAACTGCAACCCTACGCATGGTCCCGCGCATCGTTTGATGTGATAGTCCAGACACACCTGGTGCGTCTTGCCCTCGGGCGCGGGTATAATCAGGTTACAGGTGCGGATATTGAACAGGCGCGTCAGGAAAGCGACCGTGCGGCGCATCCCTTTGGCGGATGTGTACGGCCCGAAATAGGTGGCGTCGTCCTTTTCGATCCGGCGGACGATCAGAACTCGCGGAAACGGTTCATTGGTGATCTTGATATACGGAAAATGCTTGTCGTCTTTGAGAGCCACGTTGTAACGAGGCTTGTATTCATGCACGAGGTTGGCTTCCAGAATCAGCGCCTCCACCTCGCTGTCGGTGACCATCAGGTCCAGGTCCACCACCTGCGGCACCATGCGCGCGGTCTTGTGGTCGTGGCGGTGGGGCGACTGGAAATAGGTGCGCACCCGATTCCTGAGATTCTTGGCCTTACCGACATAGATGATCTTGCCCCGGTCATTCTTGAACAGGTAAACACCCGGTAACTGGGGAAGATTTTTCAGTTTCAGATCAAACTGTGAGTTGACTTTTTTCATAGCGCCAGAAAGCTGGAATGGTCAGCGCGGTTTCACTTCACCCAAGATACGTCGAATTCCCGCGAACTTTTGCGACCAGTATTTTTCGTGCAGAGAGCTGATAATGACCCCGCGGGAGGTAGAGGCATGGATAAACTGGTCGTGCCCTACAAACACCCCGACGTGCGAAACCTTACTGCCAGCGGTCCGGAAAAACAGAAGGTCACCGTAGGTGATGTTGGACCGGGTAACTTCGCGCCCGGTCTTGAACTGCTCCTTGACGGTTCGCGGAAGGGGTATCTTGTCGAACTTCTCAAACACATCGGCCACGAAATACGAGCAATCCAGACCCTGCACATATTTCGACCGCCCGGAGTACGGTTTGCCCAGATAGTTCTGGAGAATGGCGCCCAGGCGAAGATACTGGTTGGTCGTGTAGCCCGATTCGCTCTGAGCGGCCTGCGGCGGTGTCTCCGAACCACCCGCCCGGTAGCGCGGATACGGTTTGCAGGCCACGGCGGCACAGATGATCATCAATATGAGTCCGAGAATCAATTTCTCTATTTTTGTACCGCGATTCATTTCGCCTCACCTGCTTTCGATACCGCCGTGTCACGACGGTCAATTCACGCCAATTGCGGGTAAATAATCCCAAACCTTTTCCTGAAATATAGACGACAGGCAATCAGCAAAACAACTACAAACACCAGGTAGCCGGTGAAGAAAACCCCGGCCAGAATAGTCAATAGAAGGATGGGTAGTTTGGCGGCGAACAAATCCAAGGCGGCCGATTTGTACATCAGCGACATGGCCAGCACTATGACCGTGAAGATGGAGATATACATCAGGAGCGCATATCCCAAACGAAACGCGACCACAGCCGAAGCGGCAATGAAAAGCAGCGCCAGCAGTTTGGCCATCTTGCCGCTCATGACAGCGGCCACCGTTTTCTTGCCGGTGGCGCGGTCCCCCTCGCGATCAGGCAGAGTCGTCAGGATATGGACCCCGGCCACCGCCAAAGTGAAGTAGGCGGCCAGAGACCAGGCTGGAAGGTAGCTGCTGTCGAAGCTGATCTCCCTGGTGGCGGCCAAAGGAATCAAGGCGCCAAAAGCGTAGGCGTTGGCAAACAATCCGGCCAGAGGTCGATCTTTCAACCTCAGTGGCGGGGCACTGTAGGCTACGCCCAACAGAAACAGTTGTGCGAACAGAATCATTTGCCAGGCCGACAGAAACGGCGCCACACCCAGCGCCACAACTGAGCAGACAACGAATGCCGCCCACATGTTGGCTTTGTTGAGAATATCTTTCTGAAGGAAACCGAGCTTGTCATTGATGCGATCTGTCTCAAAATCATAGATCTGGTTGAGATAGTAGGCGGCGGCGGTCAGAAGGCTCAGGCAAAGCACCACCGCCAAATCCCGCCACTGAAAGACGCTGCCCGGTGAAGGCACCAGGTAATGGCGAGTCAGAAGATATACCGACCAGACCGGAAGGTGCAGCAGCACGCGGGCGGCAAAAAAGTAATCAAGGAATTTCATCTCACTACTAAGTGAAGGTAGGCATAAACAAACGGCGCGGCAAACAGCAGCGAGTCGAAGCGGTCAAGCAATCCGCCGTGACCGGGAATAAGCGATGAGGAGTCCTTGATACCGAGTGAGCGTTTCCACATCGACTCCACCAAATCACCCAACTGGCCGAAGACAGACGCGCCCAGGGCGATAAAGACCAGATGAACCAGACCCAGATCGGGCAGCCGCCAGAAATGCATCACGACAGCAATCACCAACGCCCCGACAATCCCACCGACAAAACCTTCCACCGTCTTGTTCGGCGACACCGTCGGTGCCAGCTTATGTTTCCCCAGCCACTTTCCCACGCCCATCGCGGCGGTATCACCCAGCCACAACAGAGCAAACAGAAACAGCAGACAGTCACCACCGCCGATAGTCGGCAGACCCTGTCCCACTTTGTAAACGAAGGGATACAACAACCCCAGATACAAAACGCCCCACATCAGTCGAGCATGACGTTTGAAAAGCTCGGCAGGTGACTCTTTCCCCACCACCAGAATCATAGCCGTTATCAGAAAAAACGCCGACAGCACAGCCAGCACACCACCATAGATGGACATCTCAACCGTGAGCAGACGTGATAAATCGACGAAGCCGGTCGACACTCCGATAGACAGACCGATGGCGACAAGCCCCAGCCAGAATATCAGTCCGGATGGTCGGAACCCTTCGCGGGTCAGGAACTCGCCGGCGGCCAACAAAGCGAACAGCATCACCATGCCAAACAGCCAGACGCCCCCTCGGTAGGAAATCCACAATATGGCGGGGACCGCAACAACGGCGACAGCTATGCGGGCAATTAGATTTCTGCTCATGAGTGTTTTGCTTTGGTCACTTTGCCGAACCGACGTTCCCTCTTTTGATACTCAATAACCGCCTCGAAAAGCTCCTTGCGGCCGAAATCCGGCCAGAGCGTATCGGTCACCAGGAGTTCGGTGTAACTGGTCTGCCACAGAAGGAAATTCGACAAACGCATCTCACCGGAAGTCCTTATCAACAGATCAGGATCAGGGAGTTCCGCCGTATAGAGAAAATCCGAAAAAGTCTCTTCATTGATCTCACTCGGATTAATATAGCCTGCCTTGGCGGCATTGACGATAGCCCGAACAGCATCGAGAATTTCCGTACGGCCGCCGTAATTGAGCGCCAGGTTGAGAACCAGACCCTTGTTGGTGCGAGTTCTTTCGACCGCGGTTGAGAGCGCCTTGCGTCGACTGGTCGAAAGGCCACCGATCCGACCAGTGGTAATCAACTTAACGTCGTTTCTGATCAATTCGTCAAGTTCCTTAAGGGTCGTCCGGGACAAAAGCGACATCAACGCCGCCACTTCCGACCGCGGCCGTTTCCAGTTCTCTACCGAGAAGGTGTACAACGTGAGATATTTCACCCCGATCTCGGTCGCCGCCTTGACCACCTCCTTGACCGCTTTCACCCCGGCTTCATGGCCGAATGTGCGGGGCTTGTCGCGCATGGCCGCCCAGCGACCGTTGCCATCCATGATTATCGCAATATGGACGGGGACTTTCTCACCCAGGGTAAGAAGCGTATCTTTCAGCTTTTCAACGGTGTTAGACATAACAGGAAAATTTATACCAATGGCACGGTCATAGCAAGCTCAATTCGGCTGTGAAAGTAATCGATGGATCAGGGTTCAATCACCAGATTCGATATGCCGGTCTCAAGACGATAGTAGTCAGTGGAAAACAACCCGACTTTGGCCGCCACGCTCCAAATTGAATCAGGAAAAACGAAGCCGTCCTGTTCGCTGAAACGAAGCGAATGGGAGTACCGCTTATATCCTTTCCTGTCAGAATAGTACAAATAGAGCCATTTGAGGAAGTAACGACTGCGATCGATGATGGCTATCCCCACCGGTTCATCCTGGACCATGCTGTCGGTGTCGAACCCGATAGCCAGGTCAGCCCCGCCGGTATCATTAGGGTAGAAATTGTAAATGTAGTCGTGGTCAAACACATTGGGATAGAAGATATCGACTTCGTATTCACGACTTGAGACCGATGTGTCGGTGGTGAGCGAATCCCGTTCCCCGAAACTGTAGTAGTAGGTGGACCTGGTCGAGTCGACCAGATCGACCTTGCCACCTCGACCGATACGCTTGTAATAAGTCACGGCGTCAAAGGAAAAGACGGTTCCCCGCTCTATCGGGTTGCGGCTTTCGGCGGTTGCCCTGGCCCGGTCTATGTAGAAATTCAGAACCGGATCATCCGACTCCTTGTCCCCGATTGTCAGCGCCGGCAAAAAAAGCATAGCCAAGCCGGCTGCGGCGATAAAAGCGACAATTTTTCTTTTCATTAGCATTATTACGAAAATATACATATCTTTTTCAAAGATGCCAAGACACTAATCGGCCGCGGCGGCTGAATCGGTGGGCAGTCGACTCTTCTGAAATTTGCAACTTGAAATTAGAAACGACAACAAAACACAACCGTCGAGGTGAACCATGCTCGTCAAGGAAATCCTGACACAAAAAACCAGGGATCTGATAACTGTCGAACCCCAGACGACGCTAAAGGATGCCATGAAGTTGCTGATTGACCATAAGATAAGCTGCTTACTGGTAACTGCCGAACCGAAGAAGCTCGTCGGCATCATTTCTGACAAGGACATTTTCAAAGCCGTCTATGAGAACATGAGCGTCATAGAGACGGAAACCGTCGAGAAATTCATGGAAACTGATGTCATAGTCGGCCTGGCCGAGGATGATGTCAACTACATCGCCGGGCTGATGACCATCAACAAGGTCCGCCACATACCGATTATCGAGGGCAAAGACCTGGTCGGCCTGGTGTCGGTCGGCGACGTTGTGAAGTCGCACATGACGGATATTCAGGTTGAGAACCGGTATCTTAAAATCTATATCAGCGGCGACTATCCAGCCTGAGATCGAGACCGGTTAAGGTCGGCGCTGGTTGCAGAGGGGAAAAAAGAAGACCGCCTGCTATGCAGGCGGTCTTTGCAATAATTATCGTGCCGTGATGGAATTCAGCTAAACCTCCATCACCTCTTTCTCTTTAATGATCAACAATTCATCGATCTTCTTAATGTGCTCGTCGGTCATTTTCTGGACCTCGTCGTGACCGTCGGCTTCCTGATCCTCGGAGATGCTTTTCTCTTTCTGCATCTTCTTGAGGGTCTCATTGAGCTCACGACGGTGATTACGGACGGACACGCGCCCTTCCTCGGCGATATTCTTGCAGTGCCTCACGAGTTCCTTACGACGCTCCTCATTGAGAGCCGGAACGGGCAGCCTGATAATCTGACCTTCGACCATCGGATTGAGACCGAGATCGGCGGTCTGAATGGCTTTAACGATATTCCCCACCGTGGTCTTGTCAAAAGCCTGCACAACCAGAAGGCGGGGTTCCGGCACACTGATTGTGGCCACCTGATTCAGGGGCATTTTGGCGCCATAAGCGTCAACCCGGACCGTATCGAGCAGGTGCGCCGAGGCTTTGCCCGTGCGCACGGCCATAAACTCCCGCTGTATGGCGCTGACGCTCTTGTCCATACTCTCGCGCGCGTCTTTGTACAATTGATCCAGCATAGTGAAGTCTCCCGTTATGAGGAGTCACCACCCCGTGGGAGGCAGTGTCCTCTCAGCTTATTAATGTCCCAACATCTTCCCCGAGTATTACCCGCTTGAGATTCCCCGGCTTGTTAAGAGCCACCACTCGCACCGGCGTGTGGTTGTCCTTAAGCAGCGATATAGCGGTAGAATCGATCACTTTCAGCTCTTTGGTGAGAACATCCATATAGGTCAGTCGAGGGAAAAACTCAGCATCCTTGAATTTCTTCGGATCCTTCGAGTAAACCCCATCAACATTGGTTGCTTTGATCATCAGTTCCGCCCCGATCTCCATAGCTCTCAGGGAGGCGGCGGTGTCAGTGGTGAAATAAGGATTCCCGGTGCCGGCAGCAAGTATCACCAGCCGGCCCTTCTCCAGGTGTCTCACGGCGCGGCGCCGGATGTATTGCTCGGCAAAGGCCTCGATCTTAACAGCAGACATCACCCGGGTGTATATGCCCATATTCTCCAGGGTGTCCATCATAGCCAAAGCGTTGATAACCGTGGCCAGCATACCGATGTTGTCGGAGGTAACCCGGTCCATACCGCGGTCTACGAGATGTACCCCTCGGAATATGTTGCCGCCGCCGACAACAATACCGATCTCGGTGCCGAGATCCTTTATTTCCTTGATTTCCGAACAGATTCGTTCGATGACGTGCGTGTCGATCCCAAAATCCGAATCCCCCATCAAGGCCTCCCCCGACAGCTTCAGCAGGATTCTTTTATGAATCGGTTGACTACCGTCACTTTCCATATTATTCACCCAATCGGAAACGGGCAAAGCGCTTGATCTTGATATTCTCTCCGATGGCTCCGATCATTTGTTTAACATACTCGCCAACCGTTTTGTCGTTGTCTTTGACAAACGGCTGTTCGGTGAGTGCGACCTCAGAGAAATACTTCTCGACTTTACCGTCGACTATTTTATCAATGATTTTTTCCGGCTTGCCTTCGTTTAAGGCCTGCTGGCGATAGATCTCGCGTTCTTTCTTCAGCAGCGCCTCATCGACCTCTTTGCGTTCGACCACCAGCGGCGCCGAGGCGGCGATATGCATGGCGATATCACGGCCGAATTCCTTGAATTTATCCGTACGGGCTACAAAATCGGTCTCGCAGTTGATCTCGACCATAGTGCCCAGCTTGTCGCCATAATGAATATAAGTGGCGATGATGCCTTCGGCGGTAGTGCGACCTTCTTTTGAGGCCGCCTTGGCGATGCCTTTTTCTCTCAGGAGATCAACCGCCTTTTCAAAATCACCCTCTGCTTCCGAAAGAGCCTTCTTGCAGTCCATCATGCCGGCCCCGGTTTTCTCCCGAAGCTCCTTAACCATCATTGCAGTAATTTCCATGTCTGTATACCTTAGTTATTTCTTTTCCTCTTTCGGCTCTTCTGAAGTGTAGGTCTTGACGGGTTGTTTTCTATCCTCTTCCAGCGCGGATTCGATCATATCCTGCGTCAGGCTGTGCTTGGCGTCAACGCCGGCGTCAACGAGGTTCTTCAGCAGGACTCGGATCGACTTGATCGCGTCATCGTTTCCGGCAATCGGGAAATCGATGGGATCGGGATCGGCGTTGGTGTCAATAATGGCGATAATGGGAATACCCAGCTTCGAGGCTTCCGCAACGGCAATCTTTTCTTTCTTGGCATCGACCACCACAACCAGGCCGGGCAGGAAATTCATCTCTTTGATACCGCCCAGGACGCGGTTCAGTTTCTCCGCCTCGTGCAGAATCCGGGAACGCTCTTTCTTGGTGAATTTCTCCAGCGTGCCGTCCTGCTGCATGCGCTCGATATCCTTGAGCTTCTTGATGGAATTCTTGATGGTGTCGAAGTTGGTCAGCATGCCGCCCAGCCAGCGCTCGGTGACATAGAAGCCGTTAATACGACCGGCCTGTTCGGTGATAACTCCCTTGGCCTGCTTTTTGGTGCCGACGAACAGAATCGCCCGGCCCTTACTCATAACTTCGCGAACCTTGCTCTTGGCTTTTTCCAGAGCGTTGAGAGTCTTTTGCAGGTCGATGATGTAGATGCCGTTACGAGCGGAGAAAATGAACGGCTTCATTTTGGGGTTCCAGCGCCGGGTCTGATGGCCAAAATGTACCCCTGCTTCCAACAATTCTTTGATCTGAGGATTGAGCATATCATGCCCTGAGACTAAATGGTTTAACTTTGCCTCGACATCATCCCCAAGCACACCCGGGAACCGGGACCTCTGCTTGAGTCAATCGAGACTGTTTATTTCCCTGACGAACAGGGATAGTGTCGGCCGTTTAACGCTTCGAGTACTGGAACCGTTTGCGTGCTTTTGGCTGACCGTATTTTTTGCGCTCCACCTCGCGCGCGTCGCGAGTCAGAAGCCCCTGGTGGCCCAGAGTCTTTCGCAACTCCGGATCCATGTTGATCAGCGCTCTGGCAACCGCCAGACGGATAGCTCCGGCCTGACCGGTGAGACCGCCGCCGGTGGTCTTGCACTCGATATCGAGCTTACCCATCATTTCGACGGTGAGCAACGGCTGTTTGGCGTGGTCAACCAACGTCTGGCGTTTCAGGTACTTGAGTACTTCCAAACCGTTGACGCTGAAGTTGCCCTTGCCTTCGCGCAATGTGGCACGAGCGGTGGCTTCCTTACGACGGCCGGTGGCTGAGAAAGAGTTTTTATCCATTCGGTAATATCACTAACTGAGTTTCAGTATTTCCGGTTTCTGTGCCTGATGAGGATGCTTGTCATCGGCGTATATGTGCAACTTCTTGATCATCTTGCGACCGAGACGATTCTTGGGCAACATCCTCTTAACGGCCAGCATGAAGACGTCCTCCGGACGTTTTTGCATCATCTGCTCGTAAGTGGTGGTCTTCAAACCGCCCGGGTATCCCGAATAGCGGTAGTAAGACATCTGGTTAGGTTTGTTCTTACCCGTCACCCGGAGTCTCCCGGCATTGATAATAACCACATGGTCGCCGGTATCGAGATGGGGAGTAAAGATAGGTTTGTTTTTGCCGCGCAAGATGTTAGCTACCTTCACGGCCGATCTTCCAAGAATCGCGCCATCGACGTCGGCTACATACCACTTACGCTGGCTCGGGTCAACTTTCGGTATAAACGTTTTCATTCCACATGCCTAAACTAAGGGAAATGCCATTTGCACAAAGCCCAACAATCTACATAGTTATGCCCCTTTGTCAACAGAAACCTGCACTTTTTTCAGTGCCAGAGCATCAGGGCGGCTTCTTAAAATAGCGTCAGCCCGCTTTATGGCGCTTTACCGCAACGCCTTACGGACAAAATATGAGAATGCCAGCTACCAGCGGCATTCTCTGTGATAGACTACTATATTTTGCCAACAAGGTCAAGTCCTTCCTTCAGCGTTTTGCTTCCGGGTTTCCAGCTGGCCGGGCAGACCTCACCGCTGTGCTCACGAACAAACTGCGCCGCCTGCAATTTACGGATCAACTCCGCCGATGAGCGGCCAATCGGCTTGTCACTGACCTCGAACGACTTCACGACGCCGTCCGGGTCGATTATAAACGTCCCGCGAAAAGCCAGACCTTCCTCTTCAATCATCACACCGTAGTCACGGGTGGTATTACCGGTCGGGTCGGCCAGCATCGGGAATTTGATTTTGTTGATAGTTCCGGAGGCATCGTGCCAGGCCTTGTGTACATGCACGGTATCGGTGGAACAAACCAGAACCTCGGAGCTGAGCTTTTTGAAATCACTATAATTGTCGGCCAGTTCGCCCAGTTCAGTGGGACAAACGAACGTGAAATCGCCTGGATAAAAAACCAACACAACCCACTTCCCTTTCAGGTCGTCCAGATTGACTCTCGTAATCTTATCCTGATGGTAGGCCTCCAGATTGAATTTCGGAGCTTCGTTATTGATCTTCAGCATATTACTAATCCTTCCGTTTTTCGTGTTATAAACTTCATAACCTGACGGTGATGCCTGCGCCCTGCCGTCAAAAGAAAAGAGCGATGACCTGGAATCAATCACCGATCAATCAAAATAATGCCGTTTGTTTGGCTTTTGTTCCCAATGGGCGCGAGAAAAGAAAAAAGACTCAGCGTGTCCGCTTATTGCTTTTGAGAAGTTTCAGTTTGAAGCGGGGATCGAACCGTCGACCGGAAGAGCAACTCCCACAGGAGGCCATCACCAGTCGCTTTTGGCGAGGATACCGCTGGCCGCAATTGCGGCAGACATAAACGTACCGGGGTGGTTTGCGAAGCAGCGGGTGCGCACGGGCACGCACCGATGTCCCTATTCGGGCGGCCTCGGCCCGGAAAGCTGCATCGTGCTTGAAATGCAGGATATGAATCATCTCGTGCTTGAGCGTATCGTCTATGTCAGCCGGGAAAATCTCATGGTACTTGCGGCCGATCTTGATCAGCTTCGCGCGAGGCGTGTAAGAACCAGCCGAAAGCATCCGGGTCGAGTACTCAATTCTCACGTCCGGCAGTTTGCCTCCGAAATACGTCCAATTGAAGCGGTCGAACAAACGCTGAAGTTCCGCCACGGTCGGCAGGCCGTCCATGTCCGGCTGGACGGGCCGAAGATCGACGCGGGCCAGCGGCTGATGGTACTGCTTTATCTTGGTATAAAGCGTAGCCGGGGCCG
>JAUXCD010000203.1 GCA_030619085.1 Candidatus Zixiibacteriota bacterium | reverse complement strand
GTATCATAAATGCATGCTTATAAAAGCCTGATATCGTGAAGATTAGGCCGTCTTTAGACGGACTGATCAACTGTTCTTCCTCAGCTTTCGGTATATTCCCGTTCCGGCTAGTCCAAGTTCCAGCAGCACCAGGAAGGTCGGTTCCGGGACCGGCACCCTGCCTACTATCAGGTTGGTTATTTGATAGGCTAATCGACCGAATGGTCATAACCTCTGATAGTGAGATGGTTGGTGCAATTCCGCGCAGCGGTGGTTACGTAGTTGCTGTCAAATGGGTTGACCTATTTGGCTACTCCTAAAACACGACCGCATCTTTGTCGCGCGGCCCGGCCGGCAAGTGTGCAACAAATAGCAAATAATGGACACGGCAAGTACATGAGTAAGGCACCTGTGGCGACCGCATCGCGTCACTTTTTATGACAGCCCCTGTCAGTGCCCAAAACTACTTTGCTTAAGAGGCAAAAAGTGATATATTTAGTTCCTAAAACTGCTAAATTGGGACTGAATCATGGCAGCAAGAAAGATTGAAATGAAGAAAGGCAAAGCGGATATGGCTATTCACACGTCCACCTTGGACCGCCAGAAGGCTCTCGATGCCGCTCTCTCCCAGATTGAACGCTCTTTCGGTAAGGGCTCCATTATGCGGCTGGGCGACAGCCACGTTTTGGATATAGAGATTATTCCCACCGGCTCGCTTGGTCTGGATCATGCTCTCGGAGTCGGCGGTGTTCCCCGGGGAAGAGTAACTGAGATTTACGGACCGGAGTCATCAGGAAAGACAACCATGGCTCTGCACATTTTGGCCGAGGCTCAGAAGTTGGGCGGCATTGCCGCTTTCATCGATGCCGAGCATGCCCTTGATGCCACTTATGCCCGGGCACTGGGCGTTGACACTGATAACCTTCTGATATCGCAGCCGGACACCGGTGAGCAGGCGCTGGAAATCGGCGAAACGCTGGTTCGGTCGAGCGCGGTTGATATCATTGTGGTTGACTCGGTCGCGGCCCTGACGCCGAAATCGGAAATTGAGGGCGAGATGGGCGACGCTCATATGGGACTGCAGGCAAGGTTGATGTCTCAGGCGTTGCGCAAGCTGACGGCTATTATTTCCAAGTCCAAGACATCGGTTATCTTTATTAACCAGATCAGAATGAAGATCGGGGTTATGTTCGGCAATCCCGAGACCACCACCGGTGGCAATGCTCTGAAGTTCTATTCCACGGTCCGGCTGGATATTCGCAAGATCGCTACCATCAAGGACAACCAGGAAGTTATCGGATCGCGGACACGGGTACGGGTGGTGAAAAACAAAGTGGCTCCGCCATTCCGGGATGCCGAGTTTGACATCATCTACGGCAAGGGAATATCACGCACCGGCGAGCTGGTCGATATCGCTGTTAACCACGGCATTGTGGAAAAAGCCGGAGCATGGTTCTCCTACGGTTCTGATCGCCTTGGTCAGGGCCGCGAGAACGCCAAGAAGTTCCTGGATGAGACGCCCGAAATCTACGAAGAGATCAATCTCAAGGTCCGAGAGAAACTGGGCATGGTGCCAGCGGCCGTGGAAGAGGCCGTCACCGAAGAGACCGCGTAGCCGCACCTTTTGGTCAAATCACATTATTCGGCTTGGTCCCCCGGCGACACGGCCACCCCGCGAAAAAGCAGCTTGATATCCGATTGATTGCTGCATATATTGGCGCAGGTTTGAGCTATTAGCTGATATTTGCCAGCTTGGTTGTCCGCTCAATATGGCTCGTTCACAAACCGGAAGAAGAAAATTTATTCACCCGATAGATGAGGATAAACCGGATGAAATTCAATGACAAGTTAGAAGGTGATGTGGTGATTCTTGACCTCACCGGCAAGATAATGGGCGGCGAGGAAACCACACTCTTTCACGGCAAAATCCATGAGTATATCAGTCAGAACAAAAAAAACATCCTGGTAGACTTGAAGAAGGTTGACTGGATGAACTCCGTGGGTTTGGGGATGTTGATTTCCGCCTTGACGACGGTCAAGAATTCGGGTGGCCGTCTGGTGCTGGCCAACATCACCAAGATTGAATCGATCCTTACAATCACTCGCTTGATTTCGGTTTTTGAGCATTTCGACTCTCGCGAGGAAGCTCTCAAGTCTTTTGCCAAGTAAGTCTCGGAATCGGCTTTGTTTAGACTAGCAAAAAGCCCCGCCTGAGGGGCTTTTTTGTTGGCTGGTTTGACGCGGGTGTCTGGCTTGCCCGACATGAATCCCACTGAGTATTCTCGTCGTATACACCTCCAGAAGAGAGTAAATAACTTTCAGCTTTGAGTGCCGCCGTATTTTGTTTCCTTGATGAGGTTCGAGACCTACCGGACAAACCCCTTCACAGTGTTTTACCTCGGGTCGAGTAGCGGGTACGAATACTTCGACCGGAATGATTATGCGGGACTAAATGACTCCCAGTGGAAGCTCTCCGAGCAACACTTTTTCGCCAAGTTCCAGTACCTCTTCCGCATCTAGGAGACGGGGATGCAGGCTCTGTTTTCGCTCAACGCAAACGGGTTAACTTAAAGGTGCGCTTGTGATTAGCATGTCTGTTTTTACTTGCATTGCAAGAGTAGATGCTTAAATTGAAGAGCATAAAATGTTGTTTCCCAAAGTGCAAGAGGCACAACATACAACGGAGACAAAAAGACGACTACTTACTAAACAACTGATCTGAAATAGCTTAGAGAGGCTAACCATGCTTAATAAAATCGAGAAGTTGCTTGGCGATCAAAAGGACCTGCTCACCTACAAAGCTAAGGGTATCGACAAATCACGGTTGCATCTACCCGGGCCGACCTGGCTTGATGATGTAGTATCGATGACGGACCGCCCGCCCGCGGTGATGCGTTCAATGAACTGGTTGTTCAATAACGGCCGTTTGGCCGGCACCGGTCATGTGTCCATTCTTCCTGTTGACCAGGGTATTGAGCACTCGGCCGGCGCATCGTTTGCTCCCAACCCGGACTATTTCGACCCGGCCAAAATTGTCGAGCTGGCCATGGAGGGCGGCTGCAACGGAGTAGCTTCCACCTACGGCGTGTTGGGCAGCGTGGCCCGCAAATACGCGCACAAGATTCCGTTTATCCTGAAACTGAACCACAATGAAATGGTCACCTATCCGAATAAGTTCGACCAGGTGATGTTCGCTTCGGTGGAGAACGCGTTCAACATGGGTGCGGTCGGCGTGGGAGCGACTATCTATTTCGGCTCCAACAACGCCATGCGTCAGCTTACGGAAGTCACCGAGGCATTCACGCAGGCGCATGAACTGGGGATGTTCACGGTGCTGTGGTGCTACCTGCGCAACAACGCTTTCAAAACTGCCGAGAAGGATTACCACACAGCCGCCGATTTGACCGGACAGGCAAACCACCTGGGCGTAACGCTCGAGGCGGATATCATCAAGCAGAAGCTTCCCGACTGTAACGGCGGTTTCACGGCTATCAAATTCGGCAAGACGAACAAGAAAGTCTATGACGAACTGGCTCCGGACCATCCTATCGAACTGACCCGCTACCAGGTGGTCAACTGCTACATGGGTCGGGCTTGCCTGATCAATTCCGGCGGGGCGTCCTCGGGTGCGACCGACCTGGCCGACGCGGTGACGACGGCCGTGGTCAACAAACGCGCCGGCGGCACCGGATTGATTTCCGGGCGGAAGGCATTCCAGCGTCCCATGAAAGAGGGAATCGAACTGCTCAACGCTATCCAGGATGTTTATCTCTGCAAGGAGGTAACGGTAGCGTAGAAGTGGGTTCGACAATAAACGCGGACGACGCGTGGTAATTCGGAGAAGAGGACCTTTCTTGAGGACGGCGTTCAATCAAGAAGATGGTTGCCGCCGCTCCAAATAGTTAGCCTCTCTCAAGAGAATGGAAAAGGCCGCCCGAAGGCGGCCTTTTCTTATGATTGGCAAAGTTGCGGATTAGGCAGTTTATCTCTCGGTCGGATGCGACTCAAGCAGCCGATCCAGAATCTCTATGGTCTCAGGCTCAAGTGTTGCGGCAGACTTTCCGGCCCGCATGGGCATTCCGGCGCCGATTTTCACCTCGAACCCACCAATTCCCGATTGGCTGTATATGGATCCGCCGACCAGGCCACCGGTTACATTTTCTTCCTGATCGGAAGGCGATGGTCCGGTTACGGCAAACACTACTATGGAAAGTCGGCCGTTTTCATCAATCAGGTCGGCCGGAATAGTAACGGTGGTGTCATACGAGAAATAGTGGAAGTAGTCCCAGAAGTCAAACATGTCGGAGGCCAGGTAGCGCGTCACCACGACTCCGTACCAGTCGACATGCTCCATGGGATTCCAGTGCGCCTCAATCGGGTCATCGACTCCGACGCTGTCGGGTGTGGCTGCCTCGACGACAGTTATATCATCGGATAAGCTGAGCAACTTCACATGGGCTGTGCTCAGGGTGCCCTCGGCATAGAGCCGAATTTCGGCCGTGTCACCCGGCGCAAAGCGCGGTCCGGCATCATAATAGTCAAGATGGTAGTTTTGTCCCCAAGTAGGTACTCCGTCGAACCACGGGTCGATCGAGCACACCGAATCTGCCGCGAACACTGAATCCAGGCTGACCACGCGTTGTGTTGTCTGATGCGCGAAAGCCCAGAAGCCGAAGGTCTCTCCGATACCTGCAAAGGCCCTGGTGACTACCAACGGTGATGAGACCGTGTCGGTGAATGAATCGGTGACGGTAACTGTCTGAATCAGGGTGTCGTATTGGGTGATGGTGGTCGTCTCGTCATCGCCGCATCCCAGGCCGATAACCAGGGCGCAGAGCATGACGATAGTTAAAGGTACCAATCTCTTCATGGTTCCACCTTTCTGTGTTATGTGTGTAGTTTCCCTGCGAACT
>JAUXCD010000169.1 GCA_030619085.1 Candidatus Zixiibacteriota bacterium | reverse complement strand
TCAGTTCGAGAAAACCAAGGCGCTGGTCAAAACGCTGGGCCTGGATGAAAAACGTATCCGCCTGGAGTGGGTCTCGGCCGCGGAAGGCGCCCGCTGGGGACAAGTGATAGACGAATTCGTGGAACAGGTCACCGCCCTGGGGCCGAGTCCCTTAAACCACAAACAGAAAGCGAAGAAATAGTCGCCTATGGATACCGCTGCCGGACAACTCAAGAAAAGCCGGGCTTTCTTCTGTCTTGAATGTGGCAAGTGCACGGCCGTTTGCCCGATCTCGCGCTACAACAATAGCTACTCACCGAGGCGACTGGTGGCCCAGGGACTGTTTCACGGCACCGACGAGTTGATTGACAATCCGCTTTTGTGGTCATGCCTGACCTGCCAGTTGTGTTCGCAGCGATGCCCGGTGGATGTGAAGTTCTCTGACTTCATGCGCGACGTGCGCACGGAAGCGCACCGGCAGGGCAAGCACGGCAACGCCTCACACCAGGGCGCCCTGCTGCACGTGATGGAGATGTCCGCCAACGCCAAGCTGAAACCGAAGCGGAACGGCTGGATAGATAAATCGATGAAAGTCGCCAAGCGGGGTGACGTGATGCTGTTCGTCGGGTGCCTGCCGTATTTCGAGGATTTCTTCGCGAAGGATTTCGGTTACTCGCCCCTGTCCGTTGCGCGCGACGCGGTCAAGATTCTAAATCACCTCGGTATCGAGCCGGTGGTGTCGGACAATGAACGGTGCTGCGGTCATGACCTTTACTGGCTGGGCAATATGGAAAGCTTCGATGACCTCGCTCGCATCAACCTTAAAGAAATCGAGCTGGCCCAAGCTAAAACGGTGGTCACCGCCTGCGCCGAATGCGCCCTGAGCCTCAAGAAACTCTACCCGGAGAGACTCGGCGCGAACGGGTTCGAGGTAAAGCACATCACTGAGTTTGTTGCGGAGAACCTCGACAAGATGCGTTTCAAGGAGGTTGAGGCCGAAGTCACCTTCCAGGACCCGTGCCGCCTGGGACGGTATCTGCAGGTGTACGACGCGCCGCGCGACGCCCTGCAGTCGATTCCGGGACTTACGATAAGCGAAATGCCGCACAACCGCCAAGGTGCCATCTGCTGCGGTACGACTAACTGGATGAACTGTGATGCCACCTCACGGCAGATCCAGCACAATCGACTGGCCGAGGCCAAAGCGACCGGTGCGAAAACACTGGTTACGGCCTGCCCCAAGTGCCGGATTCATTTCCAGTGTTCCGAGTGTGGTGATGAAACTGACAAAGTTGATATAGAGATAGCTGACTTCACTAATATAGTCGCTTCCGCCCTGCAGGATTAGATTCCTGCCGGGCAAGTGATAGGAGAACAGAGATGGCAGAGGAACTTCAAAAGCCCAGCGACTTGCGAATCGGTGTTTTCGTTTGCGAGTGCGGGCTTAACATTGCCGGAACCATAGACTGTGCTGCTGTCAGCAAATACGCCGAGACACTCGATGATGTCGTGGCCGTGGTCCAGAATAAGTACACATGCGCGGACCCCGGTCAGAACGAGATCAAGAAGGCCATCGCCGCGCATAAGCTCAACCGGGTCGTAGTGGCATCCTGTACGCCGAAAATTCACGAGCCTACCTTTCGCCAGTGTGTGGCCGATGCCGGGTTGAACCCGTACCTGTTTGAGATGGTCAATATCCGCGAGCAATGCAGTTGGGTTCACCAGAACGAAAAGGAACTGGCCACCGAGAAAGCCAAGGACCTCGTCCGTAGCGGTGTTGCCAGGGCCCGCGTGCTTGAGCCGCAGACTGAGGCGGAGGTCCCGGTCACGAAAGCGGCGCTGGTTATTGGCGGCGGTGTGGCCGGCATCCAGGCTGCGCTTGACCTTGCCGACGGCGGACATCAGGTTTATCTGGTCGAGAAGGAACCAACCATCGGGGGGATAATGGCCGCATTGGACAAGACCTACCCCACGATGGATTGCTCCATATGAATACTCGGCCCCAAGATGATGGATGTCGGTCGACATCCCAAGGTTGAGTTGATGACTTTCAGCGAAGTCGAGTCGATCACCGGCTTCGTCGGCAATTTCAATGTCAGGGTTCGTCAGAAGGCGCGCTATGTTGACGCCTCCGAGTGCACCATCTGCGCCGAGTGCGCTGAGGTCTGTCCGGTGGCAATCCCCGATGCATACCAGCAGGGGTTCTCATCGCGAAAGGCGATCTATCTGCCGTTTCCCCAGGCGGTCCCATCCGCCTACGTGCTGGATATGGAAAACTGCCTGGGCAATAACCCTATCGCCTGCGGCAAATGCGCCGAGGTCTGTGAGAAGAAGTGTATCGACTACGATGACCAGGACAAGTTCGTCGATCTCGAAGTCGGTGTCATTATCGCCGCAACGGGGATGGATGTGTACGACCCCACCGCCTACGACGAATATGGCTACACCCGTTATGAGAATGTGATCACCTCGATGGAGTTCGAGCGGCTGATATGTGCCGGCGGTCCCACCGATGGGCATTTCATTCGGCCCAGCGACCGCAAGGCGCCGCAGTCGATCGGGTTTATCCAGTGTGTCGGCTCCCGGTCACGGGATGGCCGGGGCAATCCGTATTGCAGCAATATCTGTTGTATGAATACGGTCAAGGACACACTGCTGCTGTGTGACCACTACCCCGGTATCGCAACCAAAGTATTCTACATGGATATCCGGGCGTTCGGCAAGGGTTTCGAAGACCTCTACATGCGTTCCCGGGAGGAAGGTGTGAGATATATTCGGGGCATTCCCGGTACGGTCGTCGAAAACCCCGAGAATGGCAACCTGGTGCTTACGGTCGAAAATACCACCACCGGTCAGCTCGAGGAACACGAACTGGAGATGCTGGTGTTGTCACAGGGGGTGATACCAAGACGCGATGGCGACCAGATAAAGCATCTGCTGACGCTGTCGACAACCTCGGACGGCTTCATCATGGAGTCGCATCCGAAACTCAAGCCGGTGGACGCTCCCACCAAGGGGGTGTTTATTGCCGGTTGCATGGAATCGCCCAAAGACGTCAAGGATAGCGTTACCCAGGCCGGAGCCGCGGCGGCAAGAGCCAGTATTCTTCTGAATGCGGGCAAGACCCGGATCGAAGCGATTACTTCGCAAATCAACTCCGAATTGTGTAATTTCTGCGGTATCTGCGCCAAGGTCTGTCCTTACAACGCCATCCTGGCACCGGACCGCAAGGCAAAGAAAGCGCCGATCATTATCCAGGCCGCTTGCGCCGGGTGCGGTGCCTGCGCGGCCGAGTGTCCCCAGGATGCTATCGGCATGCGCCACTTCACCAATGATCAGATCATGGCCCAGGTGGACGCCATCCTGGCCGTGGAGCCGCAGAAGCATCTGGTGACTTTCGCTTGTAACTGGTGCAGCTACGCCGGCGGGGACAATGCCGGCACGGCGAGGTTGCAGTACCCGACCTCTTGCCGACTAATAAGAACTATGTGCTCCGGCCGCGTCGATGAAAAGTTTATTATGCGGGCGTTCCGGATGGGAGCGCCGATGGTGCTGGTGTCGGGCTGTCATTTCGCCGACTGCCACTACATCAGTGCGGTTCGTTGGACGCAGAAGCGGATGGATCGTATCTGGAGCAAGCTCGACCGGCTGGGGATTCGCGATGACCGTCTTCGCCTGGAGTGGATCTCGGCCGCCGAAGGCCAGAAATTCGCGAAGGTGATGCGCGAACTTGAAGACAAGGTCAAGTCCGTTACGAAAGAAGAGATTGAATTTACGATGAAGGTCTTGGCTGAAGAGGAAGCCAAGGCGCAGGAGAAGAAAGCAAAACGCCAACTGGAGGTCACGGTCTTATGACGGCCCGGGATACCCACTTCAAATGTCTCAACTGCGGGCACGAATACGACGGTGTGTACGACCCTGACAAGGTGACGGAGCGGACCTGCCCGCAGTGCCGGTCCAACAGCGTCCGCCGCCTGCCTGAAAAGAAGGCGACCGCCAAGAAATAGACTGCGTCTGCTCAAGCGACGCTTTTCAGAACCGGTTGCGACCTTACCGCGCTTTTGGTTGCTATCGGTTTGAATGCACCCAAATTGATATCTGTGCCTCTGCCTGTCAGAGGGGAGAACCGGCGCCATAGTCTTTGCTATATTTGCAGACTTGGCGCCGGTTTTTTGTTATAATAGCCAATAACTGAAACAACCGGATAATGGCAATCAAGCGGTGTTACTGATGGAGCCTGTGGGCAATATATTCGACCTGAAAAAGTACGCGATTCACGACGGACCGGGCATCCGCACCACCGTCTTTTTCAAGGGCTGCCCGCTCGATTGCTGGTGGTGTCATAACCCGGAATGCCGCAACGGCGATGTCTCCGATGGACTCCCGAACCGACAGATGACCTTGGCCGAGGTCATGACCGAGGTGGCTAAAGATGAGATTTTCTACGACCAATCCGGTGGCGGCGTCACTTTCTCGGGCGGCGAACCGATGACGCAAATTGATTTTCTCGACGCCCTGCTCACGGCCTGCCGGGCACGGCGCTTTCATACGGTAGTCGATACCTGCGGCTACGCTTCTGCCGAAGAATTTGACCGGATTTATGACCGGGTTGATATGTTTCTGTATGATCTGAAAATCATGGATGACAAGGCTCATAAGAAATACATGGGCCTGTCAAACAACCTGATTCTCGAGAACCTGACTCATTTGGCGGCAAGGGGCAATAAGGTGAAGATCCGCATCCCTATAATTCCGGATATAACCGACAACGCGGCCAATATCGATGCCATAATTCAATTTCTTGATTCCCGAAAAAACGTGCGGGACGTCAGTCTACTTCCGTATAATCTGTTTGGTGAGGATAAATTCAAACGGTTCAGTATCCCCAACAGAATGGGGCACCTGAGCACGCCCACCGATGCGGATATGGCCGCTATCGCAGGTAAGTTCCGGGAGTCAGGATTCAGGGTGAAAATTGGAGGTTGAGGGCATGAACGGAAGAATAGAAAAGCTTCGGCGTCAGAGCCTTGACGCCGTGCCGACGGTTTCGCTCGAACGAGCGATGCTTCTGACCGAATTCTATCGCAGCGGTATGGCCGAGCGTGTCTCTGTCCCGGTGGCCCGCGCCCTGGCTTTCAAGCATCTTCTGGAAAACAAGGAAATCTGTATCAACGCCGGCGAGCTGATCGTGGGCGAAAGAGGCCCATCGCCAAAAGCCACGCCCACCTACCCGGAGATATGCACCCATTCGCTGAAGGATTTCGAAATTCTCGACATGCGCGAGAAGATATCTTTCAAGGTGTCCGATGATACCCGCGACCGACAGAAGGAGAGCATTAGCCCGTTCTGGTCGGGGCGGTCGATGCGGGACAGGATTTTCTCCGAGGTAGACGCTCAGTGGAAAGCCGCCTACGATGCCGGGATTTTCACGGAGTTCCAGGAACAGCGCGCGCCCGGTCACACCGTGCTGGATGACAAGATTTACCGCAAGGGCATGTCGGATTTCAAGGATGATATCCGCGCGAGCATTGACAGCCTCGATTTCTACGGCGACTCGAAGGCGTTCGACAAGCGCGAACAACTCAAGGCGATGTCACAGGCCGCCGATGCCCTTATCGCGTTTGCGGCTCGTCACGCCGAGAAGTTGAAAGAACTGGGTGAGGCAGAGTCCTCCCCTGAAAGGAAGCAGGAATTGTCCGAGATGGCCCAGATCTGCGCGCGGGTTCCGGCGCACGCGCCACAGACATTCTGGGAAGCGTTGCAATACTACTGGTTCGTGCACCTGGGTGTAATCACCGAGCTTAACACCTGGGATTCGTTCAACCCGGGACGACTGGACCGGCATCTCTATCCGTTCTATCGGAAAGAACTGGCCGAGGGTACCCTGACCGAAGAGCGCGCCCGGGAACTTCTTCAGGCGTTCTGGGTGAAATTCAACAACCAGCCGGCGCCGCCCAAAGTAGGTGTCACGGCCCAGGAGAGCAACACCTATACGGATTTCTGCCTCATCAATCTCGGCGGTGTCGGCAAAACCGGCGAGGATGCAACCAATGAACTTACATACGTTATTCTCGATGTGATTGAGGAAATGCGCCTGTTGCAGCCAAGCTCCATGGTTCAGATCAGCAAGAAGAGCCCC
>JAUXCD010000186.1 GCA_030619085.1 Candidatus Zixiibacteriota bacterium | reverse complement strand
GCTGCTTCGTCGAGGCTTTTGTGGCCGGAGCTCTTGACCACTATAGCCTTACCAACAGTGCCGTCCGCATCTACGAGTGCTCTCACCCAGACGATTCCCTGAATACCTTCGTCTTTTGCTTCCTTGGGATAGACCGGTGTCTGCTCGTAAATCATTTCAGGCATAATCTCCACCGGGACAAAATCAGTCGGCGACGGTTTGTCAAGTGGCAGGTCCTCGCCAATATCGGTGGAGCCGTCCAGGTTGAATACAACTTTGTAAGTTACCCAGACTGCGACCGGTTTACCGGCCTGTTCGGCTGGTTTGTACTTGCACATGTACGCGGCCTTGAGAGCCGACTCATCGAGCATGTCAACACCCGATGGTCTCTGCACTTTCGCTTTGGTAACGGTGCCGTCCTCGGCCACCAGGGCGCGAATCCAGACGGTACCTTCGATTTCTTTGGCTTTGGCTTTCTCCGGGTAGACGGGCTGCTGTTCGTAAATCATCTCGGGCATGACATCGACCGCTACGAAGTCATCCGATGACGGTGCGACCTTGGTCTTGTCATCGGCGAACGAAACTGAGGGGATGGATATGGCAAAGATGGCTAAGGCGACCATCACGAACAGAAGTCTAACAATTGACTTCATTCTCTCCTCCATCGGGTTAAATGATTATCCACATATATGTGGCTATCGCATTATAGACGCTTATACATACACTTTGTTTATTCCGGTGTAAACTGTTTTGTCGGAAGCAAATAAAGGTTTACAACTCCATTGAAAACATTATGTTACATAACATAACACCGGCCGTGAGGATATCGATGTAATTCAGCACACCTCATCTTAATCATAAAGAACCCGGGGCGATGCCGTCGCTGCTGGATTAAAGAGCATGAGCTTTATCATGAGGAGGTGTTGGTATGTCCGGCAAGATGCTGGTGAATTTCAAGAACGTTTCCGTTTTATTCTTCGATCAAGTACTGTTTTCAGGGCTATCATTTTCGGTCCACCGGGGAGAAGTCCTGGCGCTGGTGGGAGCCAACGGCTGTGGCAAATCTACTATCCTGAACCTTCTGTTGTCGCGGTATACAGGGCAGCCCCTGCACACCGACGAAGCGAATTTCCGTGTCAAGGGGAGTATAGTCCTGGCGCCCCAGGCAAGTGTCGTCCACCTGCCACAGCACCTGAAAGAGGCGCGCCTTCCGGCTTTCACAGTTGCCACGGGCGTGGAGAATGCCGGAAACGAGGCGAAACTGCGGCGCGAGTTTCATCTGCAAACATCGGACGAGCCGAACGGAGAACTCTCCGATGGCGAACTCCAAAAGCGGACTATTGTTCGCACGCTCCTTGGCGACCATGACATATACCTGTTCGACGAACCGACCAATTATCTCGATATCGCCGGGATTACCGCTTTTGAGGAGCATATCGAGCGGTTGAAACGGCAGCACAAGGGGGTAATCATTGTTACCCATGACCGCACGCTGACGGATAATGTCGCCGATGAAACGATTGCGATCACGCGGGAGAGTATTTATCACGCGGTGGGCGGGGCCTCGCAGGTGCTATCGGTCAGGGACACCGACATCGAGTCACGTCTGCACCAAGCCAAAGATATCAAGAAGAAAATCCGGCGGCTTCAGGACGACATGCGCGCCAAAGAGGGTTGGGCGGCCAACAAGGAACGGCAGAAGATCGGTGCCGGCAGAGCCAAACCAACTATTGCCAAACTGGCCAAGAAAATGGCCACGCGGGCAAAAGTCGTCCGGCGCAAGACCGAGTGGGAAATAGAAGACCTTGAGAAAACAAAACCGTTCATTGTCAAGCAACTGAACCTTCGCTTCCCGACTTATGAAATCAGAAACCGCAATGTGTTTGCTCTTAAGGACGTCTGGTTCGATTACTCACCCGACGCGGCGGACTTCCTGCTTGAGGATGTTTCGCTCTCTTTGACCACCAGGGATAAAGTCTGTCTGATGGGGGCCAACGGCAGTGGCAAATCCACCCTCTTGAAATTGATCCGGAAACAGGTCGAGCCGTCCAAAGGAACATCCTCCCTCAACGCCGGGGTCAAAATGGCTTATGTTTCCCAGGGGCTTAAGGGCTTTTTCGACAAGCCCACGCTTTTGGACAATTTTGCCGACTGTGGCTGCGATGAAACCACTATCCGTCAGTATCTGGGCGCGGCGCTTATCCGCCGGGAGAAATCGCGCGAGCCATTGGGCAATTTCTCTTTTGGGGAACTGATGCGGGCCGCTATTGTGAAGTGTATTCTGCTCAAGGCTGAGTTTCTGCTGCTGGACGAACCGACCTCTCATCTGGACCTGGAATCTATCGAAGTGCTGGAAAATCTGCTGGCTCATTTCGGCGGCGGTTTTCTAATGATAAGTCATGACCGGTCGTTTGTAGCCAATGTTACCGACCGCCTCTTCCTGGTCAGCGAGGGTCGCCTGACACTCGTATAACGGCCGGTTTGGCAGCCTGTTGTCGGGGAGAGTAACGGTGTCGGATAACAGGTTGGTGAGGTGGGCAAATCTTTGGGCGGACCCTGAAATCGCTTGAAAAGCAGCCGGGATTATGCTACATTTTTCACAATTTGACGCGAACCTGGGTTCCTTTGGGGAACCGGATTTTGGCGGTATGAATGGCGAACAACAGAACTGGCAGCATAGTGGAAACTTCGCAAAGATATCTTGAGACGGAAAAACAAGTGGGCTATGTCCCCCGCAAGCAAGCGACACCTGAGACTTACGCCGAACTCGGCTTCAAATGCGGCCTTGAAATCCATCAACAATTGAACACGGCCCAAAAGATGTTCTGCCGGTGCCCGGCCGGATTGTATCAGCACGACGGTGAATACGATCAGGAGGTTATCCGTCACATGCGGCCGACTCTCAGCGAGTTGGGTGAATACGACGGCACGGCGCTGATGGAGTTCAAAACCAGAAAGAACATCATCTATCGCATCAAGAGCGAGACAGCATGTACCTATGATTTTGACGATACGCCGCCGTTCCCTCTAAACCGCGAGGCGCTGGCACAGGGGCTCGAGATAGCCTTGCTGCTGAAGACGAACATCGTCGGTGAATTCCACATTACCCGCAAGCAGTATCTCGACGGCAGTATCCCCACCGGTTTCCAGCGCACGGGAATTATCGGAATCGAGGGAGAGATTCCACTGTCGCAGAAGAAGGTGCGCATTATCCAACTCAGCATCGAGGAAGACGCCTGCCGCGAGGTATCGGACAAGGGTCACTGGCGCATTTATACAACCGACCGGTTGGGTATGCCGTTAATCGAGATGGTCACTTATCCGGAAATGCTAACGCCCGATGAGGCCGCCGAGGCTGGCCATTATCTGCAATACCTGGCCCGGAGTTCCGGCAAGGTGCGAACCGGTATCGGTGCCGGTCGTCAGGATGTCAATGTCAGCATCACCGGCGGTACCCGGGTGGAAATCAAGGGCGTGGCCCACATCAAGTGGATCCCGGAACTGACGCACAACGAGGCTTTCCGGCAGAAAGCGCTGCTGGAAATAAAGGACACCCTGCACAAAAATATCCCCAACCTCGATGCCTGGGAAGTGTCATCGACCGAACTCAACCGTGAACTGCTGAAGAATCTACCAACCGGAAAGCGGGTCCCTGACGACACGAAGATCATCGCCGTCAATCTTCCGCGCTTCGACGGCATCCTGTCGTTCTTCACGCAGCCGGGGCAGACTTTCGCCGATGAACTCAGCCAGCGCCTGAAAGTTATCGCCTGCCTCGACCAGCCGAACATGGTTGACTCCGAGCGGGCCGTTGATGAGCCATTGCGAGAGGTCTTCCGCAAGGCCGCAGGGCAGTTGGGCGCTTCCGATGCCGACTCCCAGGTGGTCATTTGGGGACCGGCCGAGGATATGCCGGAGGCGATTGCTACTATCGATGAACGTTGCCGGTTGGCGCTTCAGGGTGTTCCCAATGAGACGCGCAAGGCTTTTGACGATGGCACCACTATTTTTGAGCGGGTGCTGCCCGGACCGGATCGCATGTATCCCGACACCGATTCCGCGCCCATCCCGATTGAGGAAGATTTAATTCAAGAATGCCGCAAACGTCTGGCCGTTCCTGTCGATCAGCGGATGGCCCAGTTGAAAGACTGGGGTGTGCCCATCGATACCTATGACTTTATCTTCCGAAACAACCTGATGCCCCTGATAGAGAAATTGGTGGAGGAATGTGGTCTTCCTCCGATCTACTCGGCCTGTCTTTTCGGACACACGGTGAAAAATATCGAGGGCAAAGGCGGCGCGAGGAAGAAGTACGATTATGCCCGCGTTTACGAGTTGTGCCATTTTGTCGTCAGCAAATCGTTGGACAAAGACATCATCAAGCATTTACTCTCTCTGGTGCATATGCATCAGGAATTGGATATGCCGTCTATTCTGACTATCTCCGATTACAAGTCGTTCACTGAGGAGGAAGTCATCGAAAAGATTCCCGACCTTCAAAAGCGCTTTGCGCTCGGCGGTGCCCGCAGCGACCAGACGGCCGAGATTGACTGGCTGATGGGGCAGTTGCGGATCGTGGCGGTGGGTAATGTTTCTCTCAATAAGCTCAGGACATTCGTCGAGGAGGCCGTGCACCATGGCTGAAGATTTCAAAGGATACAAGGGGCGCGCTCTGGAGGTTTTGAAATCTTACCAGGCCCAGGTGTGGGGCGATACCGAGATAAAGACAACCAGAGGCGATTTCAGGGGCATCATTCTACCGCGCTCGGAGAACGACGATGACCGGCATATCGTGCTCAAGCTGGCCACCGGCTACAATGTCGGTGTCGAGGTGGACACGATTCGCGGCATGAAAGAGTTCGGTCGCAAAGAGGCCCATTACAAAATTCCCGAAAAGGAATTCCCGGTCTCGCCGAACAAGCCCAACGTCAAATTGTTAGGGACCGGCGGCACGATTGCCTCACGTCTTGATTATCGCACCGGGGCAGTGATTCCCGCGTTTTCGCCCGGCGAACTTTACGGCGCAGTTCCGGAACTGGCCGATATCTGCAACCTGTCCACCGAAAAACTCTTTGCCGTGTTCTCCGAGAACATGGGGCCGCAACAGTATATGACGCTGGCCAAGGCGATCGGCAAAGAAGTCGAAAACGGCATCGATGGCATCATCATCGGGCACGGTACCGACACGTTGCACCATACCGCCGGGGCGCTGACGTTCATGGTTCAGAACTCGCCGGTGCCGATTATACTGGTCGGCTCGCAGCGATCCTCGGACCGACCGTCATCCGATGCCGCTCTCAATCTGATGCACTCGGCCAAGGCGGCGGCGGAGTCCGATATTGCCGAAGTCATGGTGTGTATGTTCGGCCCGACTTCCGACGAGTACGGCCTTTTGCATGCCGGCACCCGG
>JAUXCD010000212.1 GCA_030619085.1 Candidatus Zixiibacteriota bacterium | reverse complement strand
GACCCAGGTGTTTTCGACCGCGGCCGATAACCAACCGCAGGTTGATATTCATGTCCTTCAGGGCGAACGCGAAATGGCTATCGATAACAAAACCATCGGTCGCTTTGCCCTCGATGGCATACCGCCGGCGCCGCGTGGCTTGCCGCAGATCGAGGTTACTTTTGATATCGACGCCAACGGCATCTTGAATGTCTCGGCCAAAGACCTTGGCACCGGCAAGTCGCAGAACATCCGAATCGAAGCCTCCTCGAGTCTGTCCGAGCAGGAAATCGAGCGGATGATGAACGACGCCAAGAGCCATGAGTCGGAAGATAAGGAACGCCGAAAGAAAGTCGAAATTCGCAACCAGGCCGACGCGACCGTTTTTCAGACTGAAAAGCAGTTGAAGGAATTCGGCGATAAGCTGACTCCCGATTCTAAGGCGAAGATCGAAGCCGGCGTGGGGCGCGTCAAAGAGGCGTTGAAGGCTGACAGCGATGCCGAAATCGAGTCCTCGGTAGAGGCGCTCAATCAGCTCTGGCAGGAAGCCTCAGCACAGATGTACCAGAACGCCAGTCAGCAGCAGGCCCAGCCGGAGACCGATTCAGACAACGGCGATGGTGCGGCTTCGGAGAAAGCGGTCGATGCCGATTTTGAAGAAGTGAAATAAGACGCGTGATAGCGTTTGCACTTTGATTGTGGTATATTAGTTGATGACTACGACCGGCGGGCAAATAAGCCCGCCGGATTATATAAGCCGCTGGGAGGTGATACTCTTTGAGCAAGAACTACTACGAGATTCTCGGTGTCGCCGAAAGTGCTTCGCCGGATGAGATAAAGAAGGCGTTTCGCACGCTGGCCAAGAAGTATCACCCGGACCGCAACCCGGGCGACAACGCGTCCGAAACGAAATTCAAAGAGATTTCCGAAGCTTACAATACTCTTTCCGACGCCAAGAAGAAAAGCGAGTACGACACTCTGCGCAAGTACGGCGCTTTCACGGGAGCCGGGGCGGGCAGCGGTGGCGGTTTCAACCCGCAGGATTTTGAACAGTTTTTCCGCCGTGGCGGCGGCGGCCGGGGCGGTTTCCAGACTTTCGGTTCGGGCGGGTTCGATGACCTTGGCGGTTTCGAAGATGTAATCTCACAACTGTTCGGTGGTCAAAGCCCGTTTGGAGGCAAGAAAAGAGGCCGGCAGCAGGCCCGGCCCCAAAAAGGCGCTGACTTCACCACGTCGCTTTCTATTTCGTTTATGGAGTCGGTCAATGGCGCGCAGCGACTGGTGACGGTAAGCGGCAAAAAACTCAAAATAAAGATCCCCAAGGGAATCGAAAATGGCGGCAAAATTCGTCTGGCCGGACAGGGACAACCCGGACGCATGGGCGGAACTGCCGGCGATTTAATTATAACGGTGAAAGTTATGCCGGATCAGAAATTTGACAGGAAGGGCAACGACATCCACACAACCGTTACTATTCCGTTCACCCAGGCCATCCTGGGCGGGAAGGTGACAGTTGACACACTGGCTAAAAAGATTTCTCTGACCGTGCCGCCCGGCACTCAGCCGGGAATGCTGATGCGTTTGAAGGGGCTGGGTTTGTCGGTGGGCGGCAAGCAGGGGGACCAGTTTGTGAAAATTAAGGTGGAGATCCCCAAAGATCTCACCGACGAGCAGCGCAAGCTGCTGGAGGGCTGGGAGTAAGGGATAGTTCTCCGGTTGCGATAGACAACCATCAGCGGCAGGGTAAAAACCCTGCCGTTTTCTATATCAGAGATACCGGACGCGACAACCTTGCTAAATTAGGTGCGAGAATTCCTCGTAGGGCACCACCGGCCAGGTCTCGGTTTCGAGAATCCCCAGAGCATTGATTTCGGCCGCTACCTTGAAGGCCTTACTCTGGTCATCAGCTTCAAACAATATTATGTAATCAAACCGCCCGAGTGTCGCGTACAGACTGATCACCTTGACTTTATTCTTCGCGAACACCTCAAGGGATTCATTGACCTGATGCGATAGATCCGGGTGCGCCTTCTTGGCGCCGGGGTTTATAGTCATTGCCATCATGAACGAGGACATGTCAACTCCTTGTGCTAAGGGTTACACAAATATTATAGTCGCAATCAGGATTGCATACAACAGAATAATCCTGCTACCGGGGCGTTACTTTTTCAGCCACTGGGCCAGCCACTCGAACTGCCGGTCATAGACAAAGCAGAGATTGGCCAACCCGCCCACCGAATGGCCCTCGTTTGGGAAATAAACCAGCCGCGAGGGGACACCCATACGCTGCAGGGCAGTATACATCTGCAATCCCTCACTCAGGTCAACGCGGTAGTCATACTGTCCGTGCACGACCATCGTGGGCGTTTTGAAGTTCTCGGCGTAGGTCATCGGCGAAGAGCGCCGATACTCCTCGGGGTTGCTCCACGGGGTGCCGTTGTATTCCCATTCCGGGAACCACAACTCATCGGTCGAGCCGTATGATGCAAAATGATTGAAAGTGCCGTCGATACTGACCAGACATTTAAAGCGATCAGTATGGCCGCAAATCCAGTTGATCATGAACCCGCCGTAGGACCGGCCCAGAGCGCCCATACGCGTGGAGTCAATAAACGGATACGTATCAATCAAGTAGTCCACGCCTTTCATGAGATCCTCGAAATCGCCCAGCCCCCAGTGGCCGGAAACATACTCTTTGAATTCAAGTCCGTAGCCGACACTTCCGTGCGGGTCGATCTGGGCCACCACGTATCCCTGCGCGGCCATCAGTTGAGTGTTCCAGCCGTAGTAATTGAAATTGCCCAGCCAGCACCATTGCGGCCCGCCGTGGATAAGCAGAACCAGCGGATAGTTTTTCGATTTGTCAAAATCAGGAGGCAGAGTGATAAAGCCATGAATCGAATCATCCATCGCGCCAATAAAGTAGAAATCCTCGGCCGGGTTCATCGGTATGTCCGCCACCGTCGGTTCGGTGAAATGTGTCAGGCGGGTCAACTGCTCGGAGTCAAGGTCATAGCGACAGAGCTCGTAGGGTTCGTTGGATAGCGAGCGGGCCAGTACCAGATAGCGGCTATCGGGTGAAACCTGAAGCCCATAATATGCGGCTTTATCCAAAAGTTTTGTGATCTTGCCCGTGCTTGCTTCTATTTTTCCGACATAGGTAAAGCCGCGGTCGATAGTGCTGAAGTAGATGTACTTGCCTTTTGGCCCCCAGACTAACTCGTTGATAGAGCGGTCAAAGTCCGCCGTGAGATTGGTGTGAGTCTTATCCTTGCGGTCGTACAGCACGATATCGCGCTGGTCAGATTCATAGCCGGCGCGAGCGGTCATACCGTAGGCCAGAAAGCGACCGTCGGCAGAGTAGCGTGGCAGACTTTCCAGTCCTTCACCGTAGGTAAGCTGCTCCGGTTCGCCGCCCGCCACGCGCATGGTATAGAGATCGTTGTTAACATATACGGCCGGGACTGCCTCGCGGCACATTGTGAAAATAATCTCGCCCCCGTCCGGGGATATCGCCACGTCGGAGTACCCGCCCAGCAACATCGATGGCGCGTCGTAGGTGCCGCAGTATAGTTCACTCAAAGTCGAATTATGTATGGAGACGACAAAAAGCCGGCTGACGCGGCCATCGTCCCAGGATCTGTAGTGACGGAAAAGGAGATCATCGTACACGCGCGCGTCTATCGGGCGATTTTCATTCTTCTTAAGCCGGGCGTTGTTGCAGCTATCACTGTGGCAGTCCGGGAATACCCGCGAACCTACGAGCAGTTGCTGACCGGTCGGAAAGCATGCGAAATATGTCACGCCAGTGGACAGCGAGGTCACCTGCCGGGCTTCGCCGCCGTCTGTGGGCAGTATCCAGACCTGGTCGCTGCCGCTTCGGTCGGAGAGAAACAGCAAAAACTTGCCATCCGGTGCCCACTGTGGAGACCACTCGTCAGTGGGACCATTGGTGAGCTGTCGACTGTGACCGCCATCGGCATCCATAATATAAAGATGACACTCTCTGGAGTTCTTCTCCAGGTCGGTGATGGTCAGTGCGAACACGATCTGTGTGCCATCGGGGGAGATGCGTGGTGAGTCGTACGACGGTATGCTGTAGAGATCATCGAAGGTGATTTTGCCGGCGGAAATCGTGCCACAGAGGAATATCGTGAGAAGAAGCATAAGTGTCGAGCGCAACATGATATCTCCTTTGCCTGATTTCGATTCGATTACGTTATAGATAACAGCATGACATTATCCGTGTCAACTAATCTGTCTATCGTTAAAGCGCATACGGAAAAGCCGCCCCGGGGAATCCGGAGCGGCTTCTGGAAAAATGTCATGCCGTCGGCACTTCTATGGTCAGTTTCGATCAGCGAGGTGCAGGCGGTCCCGGTTTGGCCGGAAGCGTTTTTGGTTCCTCGGTCATTTTGGTCTTGATATACTTGATCGCCTCCTCAAGCTGGTCATCGAAGCCGCGTACGGACCGGTCGGGCAGATTGTCAACCTTCTGATCCGGGACAACCCCGATATTCTCAATTACCCAG
>JAUXCD010000058.1 GCA_030619085.1 Candidatus Zixiibacteriota bacterium | reverse complement strand
GGCCCTGGTCGATCCCAACGTCTTCGAGAACCTTAGCCTTCTCGGTTATCAGCAGGGGAAGACTGTCAATCACGTCCGTTTCTGTTTCTTTTCTTTTCCGACCGCTTTGCCGGACCGCCCCAATTTGCCTTTAGTTGTCAGCCCACCGACATACACCAAAGCCAGCAGTCCGATAAAACTCCAGCAGACCGTCTTGGTCAGACCGGTGGAGAACTGGATGGAGTGGGGAATCAGGTATATGGCTAACATCAGCACGAAACTCCCCGCGCCGAGCCAGCCACGCACCTTGGGCGAATACAGTCCGCGGTTCGTTTTGCCTTTAGCCAGAGTGGCGGCGTTGAGCAGGGTCACCATGAGCAGATAAAGGAATATCAACTGGGTCTTGTTGTCGGTGGCATCTGTGCCGAACGGAACGCCTTCCCAGATGGTGCCGAACGCATAGTAGTTCATGGGAAAGCCGAACGGGTAGCAGCCGATGAAGGTGGCGATGGTGGCCAGCAGAAGCAGGATGGCCATGGGCCTGATGCCCTGACTGGTTCGGATAACCTGCACCGCCTGGATAGATACCAGTACGACAAAGAAAACGGTGGCAAACATGAACAGGACGTGGGTTGTGACAATCCAGGTTGGGACCGCGCCGATATACTTGAGCATGAACGGCTTGCCATCGGGCATGGTGAAGCCGGCCCGGTACCCGCCCGTGTTGTCTCGAATCTCAAAATAGTAGTACAGTTTGCCGCCCTTGGCGCCCGTTGAGAGGTCAATGTAATAGAGTCCGGCGGCGCTGTCTGAGACCGTCAGCGGTACGTTGCCATACTGCCGCAAGTCGGTATCAGCATCTTGGTTGAATTTCGACGTTCTGATTCGGTAAACCAGACCCGCCTCAGTCTTGCCCGTAATCTTGATAGGGATATGGGCGATTCCGAGTTCGGGCGCTTTGGGAACGGTCGTCATTTCAAAGGTGTAACCGTTTTCTTCGAAGGTGTAATATTTGGGGCGACCTTCGGAATTTGTGCGCGCTACGTAAAGCAGGATGAGAGTGAAAACCAGCGCTACGAGAATTTTGACAATCTTCATTTTACCTGTATGTGCTCCGCTGACTGAAGTTTTAATCGTTTCTCCTGGTCATGCTGCAGCATGGCTTCGATCAGTTCATCCATGTCTCCGGCCATGATCGCGTCCAGTTTGTATAGCGTCAGGCCGATTCGATGGTCGGTAACCCGTGACTGCGGGAAGTTGTAGGTGCGAATCTTCGCCGAACGGTCACCGGTGGAAACCATCGAGCGCCGCTCCTCGGCAATCTTGGCCTGTTGTTCGGCCAGCTTGGCGTCATAGAGTCGGGCGCGCAGGACTTTCATGGCTTTGGCACGGTTTTTTATCTGAGATTTCTCGTCCTGACAGGTCACCACCATGCCGGTCGGCAGGTAAGTGATGCGAACCGCCGAATCGGTGGTGTTAACCGACTGGCCACCGGGGCCCGAGGACCGATAGACGTCGATCTTCAACTCGTTTTCCTTGATTGCGATATCCACCTCTTCCGCTTCGGGCAGCACCGCCACGGTGATAGCGGAGGTGTGGATGCGTCCCTGCGACTCGGTGGTGGGGACGCGTTGAACCCGGTGCACGCCGGATTCGTATTTCATCCGGCCGTAAACGTTGTCGCCGGACAACGAAAAAGAAATCTCTTTGAAACCGCCGACTCCGGAGATGTTGGTATTCAGAACTTCCAGTTTCCAGCCTTTGGCGTCGGCGTAATGTTGATACATGCGAAAGATGTCGGCCACGAAAAGTCCGGCCTCATCACCGCCGGTGCCGGCCCTGATCTCAATGATAGCCGGCTTCTGGTCGTTGGGGTCGCGGGGAAGGAGCTTCAGTTTGAAATCTGCCTCAACAGCTTCGGCCATTGCCTCGTACTCCGCCAGTTCCTCGCGCGCCATTGTCACCAGTTCCGGGTCTTCGTTGGCGCTGATAATCTCGTTGGCCTCCTTGATACGTTGCATGACGCGCCGGTATTCCCGACCCGAGTTGAGGACTTCCACAACAGCACGGCGCTTCCGGTTCAGTTCGATCAATTTGTGGTTGTTCGACTGATTCGCCGGGTCGGCCATCTGTTCGTCAAGTTCTTTAAGCCTGGCCTCGAGTTTGTCAACTAATTCAAACATAATATCTTATACCTCGAATTGCTCATAATGGTAACGGAATAATAAAGAGAGGGCAACTAGATTATGGGTAGCTAAGAAACGGCCGTCGTTTGGGAACGAATCTTGGAATGCTCGATCCCCACCGCCGCCTCCAGCGCCACAATGCCGACCTCGAGCTGGTCCATCGACGGCTCTTTGGTGGTGATTTTCTGCAGCCACAGGCCGGGCCGGATGAGGATACGGGTCAGGGCATTGTCACGCGTTTTACCGGACAGTTTTAACAGTTCATACGAGGTGCCAGCCACGATGGGCAGCAGCGAGAAATGCAGGGCAAACCGGTTAAGCAACATCGGCGGATGTCCGGCGACGATGGCGTAGATGGTGTCGGAGATGGCGTAAGTCAGGATTGCCAGCAGCGCTACGATGAGAATAAACGATGTTCCACAGCGCGGATGCAGCCGGGTGTGACAAGCGGCGCGTTCCGGGGTGAGTTCATCGCCAGACTCATAGGCGTAGATCGATTTGTGCTCGGCGCCGTGATACTGGAAAATGCGTTTGAACTCACTGAATAGCGAAATGCCCCAGATATATACCAGGAACATGGACAACCGAATAGCGCCCGCAACGAGATTGAAACCGACGGCGTTCTTGTCAATGCTGAACAGATTTGCAATTGCCAGCGGCAGGAAAAAGAATATGAATATCCCCAGTGCCAGGGCGGCCACAACACTTAAGCCGAGCCAGATGGTGTTGGTCTTTTTGTTTTTGTTCTCGAACTGTTCGCCCTTGTCGGCGGCTTCCTGTTTCTCCACTTCCTTCATGGCAATCTCGGCCGAGAAGTTGAGGGTCTTGATGCCCAGTACCATCATCTCGACAAATGCCACGGCTCCACGAAGGACCGGCAGGTTCAGGATTTTATTGCGCGCCGCCAGAGAGATGTAATCTTCGGTTTTGACGAGAATTTCCCCGTTGGGGATACGCACCGCCGTGGCGACCTTGTCCTTTGATCGCATCATGACACCCTCAATAACGGCCTGGCCGCCAACGTTCAAATCCGGCATGCGTTTTCCTCAGTTAATTCCTATGCTACTGCAGATTCTCATAAATACGGCAACAGGCGGTGCTCTATGAATCAGCATCGCCTGCAGAAATAGTGTAAGTTGCCACCTATTTCTTGTTGAAGTTTTTATACTTCTGGCGGAACCGCTCAACGCGCCCGGCCGTGTCAATCAACTTCTGCTTGCCGGTGAAGAACGGATGGCAATTGGAACAGATTTCCACACTAATGGCCTTCGATGTAGAACGCGTAGGAATGGTAGCTCCGCAAGCACACTTAATCACGGTCTCGTAATACTTGGGATGAATTCCTGATTTCACTTGTTATTCCTCAAGTCACTGATTCATTACTCTAATAATATAACAAAACTGGGTTCCCGCGCTTCGCTGAAAGCCCAGAACGACCAATATAAGCAATTTTTCGCTTTTGGCAATGCGATTATTGACCTGTTTTCATGTCTTCGGCTCAAATCAAGCGTGTTCGCCTATTGCGTTGTCGTGAAATGACTTAAGAGAATAAGGCGGCTATGAATCGACCCTGACCTATTTCATGGCCAGAACGGCCGACCAGTAGTAGTTGCCGAAGGTCAGTCGCTGAATCGTGAAAAACGAAGAGAATATCTTTCTCAGCTCGTTTTCGCTGAAGTAATTCTTGATTATGACATACTCCCGGCCGTCGTTGAGAAACCGCTTTTTCAGGTTGTTGCCGAACTTGTCGGTGCCTTCCGAGTGATTCCCCGGCCCTTCCGCCGGCGGGTTGTTGTCGATCATCCACACCAGTCCGTCCGCTTTGATAATTCGACCCAACGACCGGAAAAGGTTTTCGAAGTCCTGACGTCGATGGTGTGAGAGCCAAAATCCCAGGGTGATGATATCGAAACTGCCATCGGCGAATGGAAGGTGATGCAGATCGCTCAGGACAAACTGCACCGGCTGCGGATACGGTTTCGCTGCGGCCTCGGTTATCATTTCCGGAAGCAGGTCGCTGGCCACGACCGCCTTTGCCGTCTGCGAGGCGGCATAAGTCCAGTAGCCGGTACCGCAGGGAGTGTCGAGTACGGTTTTGCCTTTGGTCAATTCTTTCAGCCGCGTCTCTTCGTCGGCAATCTCCTGTCGGCGCTTTGGGATATCGCGGTAGTAGATTTGTTCATACTCGGCGGCGCGCTGCCGGTAATAATCGCGAATGTTATCATCGGAGGTCATGGCTCTCCCGGATGGCATCGGCCAGCTTCACGGCCATCTGTTCGATATCTCCAATCACCATCGGGTCATCGGCGGCTCTGCCTTTGACGTTGTAATCAGTCGTCCGGTAGGCAATCATTCCATGGTTGACGACTTCGACCCACTTGAACAAGCCCGCTATAGTGCGCCGAGCACCTTCCAGCCAGCCTTCCTCGCCGCCCACCACCACCATCGCGCCCGGTCGCTTGCGATGAAGGCGTTTAATGAAAGCGTGATTGGGGTCGATCCCCCGGTAGTCCGGCGGCCTGATGCAGTTGCAGCGGTCGATGAACGCCTTGCCCTGCGCTGAAACGGAGTCGAAGTAGACTGGTGTACCGAACAGCAGGCAGTCGCACGATACCAGCTTTTCATAGACTGGCGTTAAGTCATCGTCGTACAGGCACCATTTAGGCTCAGGGCTTTCACCGCACGCCTGACAGGGGATGAAGGTGAGGTCGTTGAGTTTGACGAAACTCGTCTCGACGATAGTCTGCTCGCCGAGCTGCCGCCGCACCGCCTCGGCCAGATTCTGCAGGATTAAATCCGTGGATGAGTCGCTGAGGGGCGAGGCTGATATGGTCAGGATGTTAATCGAGTTCAATCTCTTCCAGCCTTTCCAGATCATGGTAAGCCTGCATGAGGTTGTCTTCCAGTTCCTTCTTGCGACGGATGGTCTCATCGAGCTTTTCCCAGTCCGTCTTGGGGATGTTTTCCTGCAGGTCATTGATCGTCCGCTCGAGCTCCGCCTCCATCGCGGCGATTCTCTTATGGGTGGCTTTCAGGTCTTTCTTCAACCGGGCGCGCTGCTTTGATTTCTCCTTGAAAGTCAGGTACTCCTGCTTGCGTTCTGAGGACTTGACCTTCACCACCGGTGCCTGTCCGGATGTTTTTTCCTTGAAGTAGGAGTAATTACCGTTGAAAGTTTCCAACTCGGCGTTGTTGATATAAAGAATCTTGTCCACGACATGGTCAAGAAAATACCGGTCGTGACTTACCACCAGGCAACTGCCATCGTATTCCTGTAGAGCTTTTTCCAGCGCTTCGCGCGTATCAAGATCAAGATTGTTGGTCGGTTCATCGAAGATGATGAGATTTGCCGGGTGGTACAGAAGACGCGCCAGTGACAGCTTGGTTTTCTCGCCGCCGGAAAGCGTTGACACTCTTTTGAAGCAATCCTCGCCGGTAAAGCCGAACCGGGCCAGAAACGAGCGCATCTTGCCGATCTCCACCATTGGGTCCACCTCCCAGATGGAGTTCAGCACGGTGATGTCTAAATCCAAATCGACAAGTTCCTGGTCGAAGTAGGCGACATCGACATTCGCCCCCAACCTGATTTCACCTCGGACGGGCGAGATCTCTCCCACCAGCGCTTTGAGAATGGTCGATTTGCCCGAACCGTTCTGACCGATCAGTCCGACCTTGTCGCCGCGGTAGATATCGAACGTAATATCGCGCACTACTTCATCGGTGCCCCAGGCCAGGGAAACGCCTTCCACCGACAGCACGTGGGCAAAGGAACGGCCGGAGGAATGCAAGCGGATGGCATCCGGTTGTCGCTCACTCTTGGGTGCCTGGATTCTCTTGATGCGGTTGAGGTATTTCAGTTTCGATTGGGCCTGCTTGGTCTTTTGCCCGGCCATGTTGCGCCGGACAAACTCCTCGATTCTTTTTATCTCGGCCTGCTGATGTTCGTAGTGGTGTTGCTGGAGCTGACGCCGCTGCTGTCGTTCGTTGAGGAATTGTTCAAAACCGCCGGTGTAAGAATCAATCTTACCGTTGCTGATTTCCCACACCCGGTTGACGGCCGCCGTGAGGAAGGCGCGGTCGTGCGAGACGATGATATAGCTTCGCTCCAGCGATGACAGGTACTCCTCCAGCCAGCGGGTGGATTCGATATCCAGATGGTTGGTAGGCTCGTCCAGAAGCAGCAGGTTGCCGTTGCCGGCCAGGGCGCGGGCCAGTCCGGCACGGTTTTTCTCTCCACCCGAAAAACTTTTGATTCGGTCGCGATGTCTTTCCACCGGAAAGCCTAGTCCTTCAAGAATGATCTTGACCTCGTTCTCGAAATTGAAGCCACCCTCGCCCTCGAAGTGGCTCTGAAGTTGTCCCAGACGGTCGAGACTGACCGTGTCATGGGGATGCAACTGCAGTTCGTGTTCAAGCGCCTCAATGTCGCGGCGCATGTTCAGCAAATCGCCACGGGCGGCGGCCACGAAATCGAACACGGTGGATTCGAGGTGTTCGGTCTTTTCCTGCTCGATATAATCTATGCGACAGCTTTTGGAGCGGACGATACTGCCCCGGTCGAGATCCATGCTGCCGGTCATGATTTCGAAAAGGGTCGTCTTGCCGCTGCCGTTGCGTCCTACCAGGCCGATCCGGTCTCTCGATTGCACCGTGAAGGAAACATCGTTCAGGATAATTTGATCATCGAATTTCTTGAAGAGTCTCTCGGCCGCCAGCAGGGTCATGACTGATCCTTCGAAGTTGTCGCACGTGACAGGAGTATTTCTACCAGGATGATAATAACCGCCAGCCATAGAAACAACTGCCAGAGTTCTTTCCCGAAACGCATCTCGGCAATCACGCCGGACAGGTCCGCGCCGGTCTCCAGGACATTGTAGTCGTCGGCGCCCATCGCCATCGCCATCTGGTCGATGTCGGAACGGGCGAGGTTGCATTCGGACGGGTCGGTGTTGATGGCGAAACGGTCGATCTCGCGGCCCAAATAACTGACGCGATAGATGCCCGGCCGGTCGGTGGGGCGGGCGCGAAGCACCAGGGCGCCCTGCTTTTCTTCGGGCGGAATGCCAAACACGCTACTGTCGGGTGTGGACATCTCCAGCGGCGCGTTGACCGAACCCTTCAGCGACACCGAACGCGTGATATTCTCCCCGGCATACAATTGTACGTCGAAACTGGACAGGTCGCTGGCCAGATACTCCGCCAGCCGCGACACGAACGGAACAAAGAAGGCGTGGCTGGTGATATCGGAAAAGCCGGGCGCCATGGGCCCGGTGAAGGTCAGAATCTTGCTGCCCCCGTATGTGGATTCCACCAGCGCCGGACGGTCACCCGTGAAGCGGGCCAGCACGCGACCGTCGCCGGTGACGTGCATTTTCGGCAGCGTGTAAAACTTCACCTCCGGTGGACGGTTGTCCTCGAAACGGAAGACGGAGAAAATCGGGTGGTCGAAATCAATCGACAGAAAAGTGTAGTACCCGGCGCGGGAGAAATCTGTCCGGATGGGCTCGTCGATAACGACCGAGGTTACCTCGGACCAGTGCCGGTTGAAATGGTCGGTGTCGGTCTGGGGTCCACAACTGAGAAACAGTGAATTTCCGGCCTTGACGTATGATTTCAAGCGTCTGAGATAGACCTCCGACAGAACCGGCGTGCCGGCCAGAAAGACGACGTCGTAATCCCGGAAATTCACTCCCGACAGCATCTCCGGGCTGACCTCTTTCATCGACCAGTACTGGTTGACCGAGGCCGACGGGCTCAGCGCCAGCGACATGAACGGGCCGGACCTGTCGCCGTTGATGACCAGCAGGTTGAACTTCTGCGGCAGGTGAAAACTGAAGTAGTACCGGTTGTCGGTGACGAACTTGTCGTCGGACAATTCCACGTAGCCGCTGTGAAACCCGGTTTGTGAAACGGAGCGCGCGAACCGGACCGTTGTCTCCTGGCCCGCGTTCACGCTGAAGGCCGTCTGGGCCAGACGGTTGTTGTCGATGAACAGCGATGCGATAACATCGCTACGGTCCTCGTTGCCATAATTTGTGATCGTGGCAGTGAGATCGAAATCATGGCCGGGCATAATCAACTGCCCGCCGAAATCCACGGCCGTAATACCCAGGTTGTCATTTCTCTCCAGCGGTAGGTCAACGAAAAACAGCCTGGCCCCGGTGCCGGAAAGAATCCGCTCCTCGGGCAGATTGCTGCTTTGCCGGTCGGTAACGATATATATTTCTTTGTTGAGGTTCTGGGCTTCGTCCAAAAGGGCCAGCGATGTTTCCAGCGCGCTCTGAAGGTCGGCCGGCTGATATCCGATCTCTACCTGTTTCAATTTCTCCGAGGCGGTGGCGGCCGATGTAAACAAAGGTGTGGCTGTTTCCTCGCGGTAGCCGCTGAGCGGAATCACCGAGACCTGGTCGGCTTCACCAAACGTATCCAGCAGTTCCTGAGTCTTCTTGCGGGCAATATCGAACAGGTTGCCATCGGCCACGTACCGATTCATGGAGGCGGAATTGTCAAAGAGGATTACCGCCGACACCGACGCGTGCGAACCAATGGCGCCGCTCTCGATTGTCGGGCGCGCGAAAGCCAGCACCACCAGCAGGATGATCAGCATCCGCAAAAGCAGCAAAAGAAGCTGCCGTATTTTCAGACGCCGGACTTGACGCCGCTGCATCTGCTTGAGATGCTTGAGTGACGAGAACTCGACAATCTTGACCCGTCTCTTTGAGAACAGGTGGATGATCAGCGGGATCATCGCCGCGGCTGCGGCAAATAGAATGGTCGAGTTAAGAAAACTGAACATGATGGTATATTACTGGCTGTACGGTTCGTCCAGGTATTTCTGAGCTTCTGCCTGATGATAGGCCGCCGCCGGCAAGGCCAGGACCTGCCCGTAATATTCACGGGCCAGTTCCCGCTCGCCCATGACATCGGCAGTCTTGCCCAACAACAGGGTGGTCAACCCCTGGTAAAACGGTCGCGTTTCCAGAAAGAGCGCCACCTGCAGATGGTTATATGCGTTGGCGGCATCGTCCAGACCCAAATACGCCTGACCCAACCAGATCTGGAATAAAGCGGCTGTCGGCTGTTGTTGCACTGATCTTTGGAAATGATCTTTGGCCGCGGTGAAATAGGTTTCGGCCTGCTGCCGGTCGTCTTCGTTGTCGGATTTCTTGAGAATCTCGGCCAGAATGACGCGGCTCTCGCCCTGGGCGCCCGCCGCAACGTCATCGCCGGCAATGATCCATCTGAGAATGTTCGCGGCCTGGTCATTCTCGCCGGCAATAAGATAGCTGAGAGCGAGATTAAACCGTATCAGTACGTCGTTGCTGTCCAGTGAACGGGCCGTAAGAATATCGGCGCGCGCCTCGTCGTAAAAACCGTTCATCATCTCGTAGACGGCTTTGCTCATCCAGTCTTTCGGTTCGCCGGACATGGTCACCAGTTTCTTCTGCGCCTCGATAGCATTGAAGTAGTCACCGTTCAAAAAGTGAGCCGTCGCCAGGGCCGAGTGAGCGTCCAGCGAGTCACCGATCGTGACCGACTCTTCCAGCAGCGCCCGGGCATATTCAAGCATCCGCGAGTAATTGAACAGCGCCTCGGAGATATCCATGTGCTTGGTGATCTTGCTTCGGTCCAGACGGATGGTATCTACATAGTGCAGCCATTCAGATTCCAGTTCCTCGATGCTTTTCGCATACACTTCTTCAATCGTGCCACCCAGGTTGAGATCATCGGCACGGTCGTAAACGGTCTTCAGTTTGTCAAAATTGTACTGCCGCACGAGATAGCGCACAAACGACGCGGAACTTCGGTCGGCCGTGTGCGCATCGGCATTGTAATAGTAGTACGTGTTGAGCAACTGCCTTATCGGGACGGTTTTCCCGGCGGCGACGATTTTCTTCATGTCGAAGGCCGAGAACGAAAGAAAATTGGCCAGACCTTCAGTGACGAATATAGGCGCGTAGCCGAAATTGCGCAGGATGGCCGGGTGTGCGATAACGAACGGGTCGAGCGTGTTGAGACGTTTGGATAACAAACAATAGCTGGTGCTCCGGGTCGGGTCGGCCGAGGTGCCGAAGCGCTGGTCCCAGTTCACCGTGTACAGGGGACAGGGCGCCAGGTAGATGTTGTATTTGCCGGGAAGATTGAATTGGTAAAGCTCCACCATCCGCCGGTAGGTATCTTCCAGAAGCCACTTGGCCACGTTGAAATAGACCTCGCCCAGCGAACCGGGCGTATAGTAAATATCGAGATTGGCCGAAGGTGAGAAAGTGAAAGCGCCCGCCGTGCGGTGGTTTATAGAACAGCTGGAGGTGTCGATATCGATGGGAGCAATGGGCGTGATTACCAGCGAGTACGCCGCGCCGTTTTTGCCCTCGATCGGGCCAAGTCTGGCCGGCAGACCGTACTGCACGGTGAAAGCTTTCGAGTAGTTCTTCGCCTGTGAATTGAGAGTGACGGTGTGTACCGTGAACCGGGCCGAGGCCGTGTCAATTTCGGTGAATTCGATATCAGTCGAGAAGGCCACGATAAACCCGGAGGAGGTCATGCCCTTGACGAAGTCCACCGTGTCGGCAAACAGCTTTACGTCTCTCCCTTGCGCGGCGTCAAACTGGCTGACATCCAGCGCGCATCGAACGCCGTTGGAACCGGCCGCGACAGGCGTCAGGGTAAGGGTTAAAAGAAGAACCGAAAAAAGCATCCTGATCATGTTCGTTATACCTCAATAACAGGGAAAAGACGAAAACGCCGTGGTCAGTTGTCTACATCCGGCACCAGCCGGCCATCTCTCAAAACGGGAAGCACCGGCATGGCGTCTATCGCTGCCGCTGTCTGGGCGTCTTTGGAAAAACCGAGCGACGCCAAAAACTGCCCGTGTTCACCCTTCTCGACACTTTGCCTGATAGCGTCCTTGCTGTTTAAGTACAAAAGTAGCGCCAGCGAACCGGCATCGTTAAGGTGCAACTGCTTGCCGTGCCGCTCGCGAAGCAGGTGAATGAGCATGCCGCCGCAAATCGTATCTTCGGTTGAGAAATTTCCTTCCCGCCCGGCGCAGGCAATTACCACGTCCCGGTTTCCATCGGCCACTTTCTGCGCCACCAGCGAGATATTCACCAGGGCGGTCGCGACCACCAGGTCGGCTTTCGATGCCGCGGCGAACAACGGCGTGCCGTTGGTGGTGGTCATGATGATAAACTTATCGCCCACGGTCTTCCTGGTGAATTCCAGCGGCGAGTTACCGAGCTGGAAATTCTCTATCTTCACGCCACCGCGCTCCCCGGCCAAAACCGAGGTATCGGCGCCGATCTTGGTCCGCATCTCCACCGCTTTGTCGGAACCGTCGGTGGTAATCACCCCTTTTGCGCCCGCCATCAATGCCGCGCAGATCGAGGTTGTCGCCCTGAGGACATCGATTATGGCAACCGTCTTGCCTTCAAAACTCGCCTTCCCCAGCGGGACCGGCGTTAAGTACAACTCAATATTCATACTTGCTACTTATGCGAAGCGTCCTTGTAAAACGGTGGTTTAACCACCGTTGCCGGGAATCTCTTATTACGAATAGCCACCTCAACCGTTGAGCCGCTCTTGGCGTGCGAACGAGGCACATAGCCCATGGCGATCGGTTTCTGAAGCGATGGCGAGAAAGTCCCGGAGGTTACTTTGCCGGCCATCTCGCCGTCGACCAGTATATCGTGGCCGTGACGCGGGAACGCCCGGCCGTCAAGCTCCAGGCAGACCAGCCGGCGATCCGGTTTGTCGGCCTTGGCTTTGGCGACTACCTCCTTGCCGATGAAATCCTTGTCCAGGTTGACGATCCAGCTCAGGCCGGCCTCAATCGGGTTGGTGGTTTCATCGATATCATTGCCGTACAGCGCCATCTTCATCTCCAGGCGAAGCGAATCACGCGCGCCCAGACCGATAAACTCCAGGCCGTGCTTTTTGCCGGCTTCGATGACGGTGTGCCAGATAGCCTCGGCCTTGTCGTAGGGGATATAAAGCTCTAAGCCGTCCTCGCCGGTGTAGCCGGTGCGGGAGAACAGAAGCTCCATGCCGCCCACTTTCGCCGTGGCGCAACTGTAATACACCATACTGCCCAGGTCGTAATCGGTCAGCTCGGCCATCATCTTCTCGGCGTTCGGCCCCTGGATAGCCAGCAGGGCGGTGGTGGGGGAGATGTCCGTCAGTTTGGCATCGCCGAAAAGGTGTGACTGCAGCCAGTCGAAATCTTTTTTCATGTTGGAGGCGTTGACGACCAGAAAATACCGATCCGGCAGGCGATAAACCAGAAGGTCATCGACAATCCCGCCGTCCGGCATGGTCATGCAACTGTACTGGATACGGCCCACTTCGAGTGCGGCCACGTCGTTGGTGGTCGTTTTTTGCAAAAACGCCAGGGCATCGCTGCCCGTGACCTCAAATTCGCCCATGTGGGTGAGGTCAAAAAGCCCAATATTCTTGCGCACCGCGAGGTGCTCGGCGGTGATTCCCTGGTACTGAATAGGCATCCAGTATCCGGCAAATTCCACCATTTTGGCGCCCGCGGCGACATGAAAATCGTAAAACGGGGTCTTGATAGGTTCAGTGTTGCTTGCGCTCATCATCTCATTTCCCTCATTAGAGGACAAAGTTCCGTGAATGCAGAATAAACTCCTGATGGTCCGTATTGTCAACTGATTAGTTATTTACGGCGATTGAGGCGAGACCATAACCACCGCTCCCTGCATAGCCGTAAACGGTTGACCACAACGAGCTTTTGGCGTATGTTTAGTCGTGATACGCAGGTTCCTTCAGGCATCCATCATAGCCATCGCGGCCGCCATTGCCGGTTGCAGTTTGGGCTCGTTCGAGAGCATCACCTATGTCAATGCACCGGTCGATACGCTCGATAATGAACCGGCTGAGCCGAGTGAACCGGCTCAGCCGATGGCGCCGATTGTCATCTACGGCGACAGTCGCACCGGGCACCTCACCCATATACAGGTAGTCCGCCAGATTGTCGAGATTGCCCCGACCGCCGTTTTTCATGTGGGGGATTTGGTGGACGATGGCACTATCCAGATGAACTGGGACCGCTTCAATGACATCACCGCTCCCATGCGGCAGATCGCCGAGTTTTTCCCGGCGATTGGCAATCACGAGAAGATGTCAGACCGTTACTTTGACAATTTCGACCTGCCCGGCAACGAGCAGTGGTATTCGGTCGAGCGTAACTATATCCATTTTGTCATTTTGAATGCGTGCGTGAGTTTCTCACCCGGCTCCGATCAGTACGATTGGCTCGACACTGACCTGTCCTCGGTGGCGGATTCAATCAAGTGGACTATCGCCATGTTTCATCACCCGGC
>JAUXCD010000068.1 GCA_030619085.1 Candidatus Zixiibacteriota bacterium | reverse complement strand
GAAGGTCTTGCAGGCATGGGCGCCGGCATCGGCCAGCATCTCCAGCTTTTCCTTAGCCGTACCCATCTTGCCCTCGACAATCGCCCCGGCATGGCCCATACGCTTGCCCGGAGGGGCGAAAATGCCGCCGATCATCGCCAGCACGGGCGTTTTCATCTTGCTGATAACACCGGTAGCCCGCTCTTCGTAAACGCCGCCGATCTCACCGCACATAACCACCGCTTTGGTCTTTTTGTCCTCTTCGAACTTCCAGAGGATTTCGTCGAACGTCGAGCCCAACACCGGGTCGCCGCCCAGACCGACACAGGTCGTTTCACCGTAGCCGCTACGGCTGAGAGTATCGGCCACATAGTAAGTTATCGAGCCGGACCGTGACACCGTCCCCACCCGTCCGGGCGAGAAAGCGATATCCGGCATAATACCCAAATTGGCCTCGCCGGGGGTGATAACGCCAGCCGTGTTGCCGCCGATAACGGTCGCGCCATGCGCGACCGCCTCGCGGCGCACGTGCAGCATATCGTGAATGGGGATATGTTCGGGGACCACTACCAAAAATTTGATCCCGGCCCGAATAGCCTCGATAGCGGCTTCTTTTACGAATCTGGCTGGCAGGAAGATGATTGAGACATCAGCCCCGGTGGCCTCGACACATTCGGAAACAGTGTCAAAAACCGGCTTGCCGGAAACTTCCTGGCCGCCCTTTCCGGGTGAGGTTCCGCCGACGACCCGGGTGCCATAGGCCAGCATCCGCTCGGTGTGAAACTGCCCGGCGCCGCCGGTCATTCCCTGGACCATCACCTTGCTTTTCTTGTGGCAGAGAATCGCCATCAGTTGCCCCCTTCCTGTTTGGCCAGCTCAACCGCCCGCTTGGAAATTTCCTCGATGGGGGTCTCGATCCCGTGGAATTCAACGAAGGTGAAAAGCATCGGATTTTCTTCTTTGGCCTGCTCGAAAAGGCGCACGCCCTCCTGCCACATGTTACCGGTCATGCGCAGCACGAACGGCTTGGACAGGCCGTGCTCGTTGAGAAACTGAATCACGCCCTTGGCAAAATCGTCACAGCGGCTGATCCCTCCAAAGCGCGCCCCGAAAATAGCCTTGACGTTGGGGTTTTCTTCGAGAAGCACCAGCATCTTGGCGATTCGCTCCGGCGATGGTCCGCCGCCCGAATCCATAAAGTTAGCCGGTCGGCCGCCATAGTAGTGGATGAAGTCGTTACCCATGATACCGAACCCGGCGCCACCGGGGAACATGCCGATATTGCCGTCGAGGTCAAGATACGGGATCCCCCATTCATTGGCTTGCTTCTCGCGCGGGGTCATCTCCCCCTCTTCATGGCGCGACTCGATGCCCAACTCTTTCAGTTCGGGATGACGGAACACGGCATCATCGTCGAGCGACACGCGGCTGTCAGCGGCAATCAGTTTGCCATCGGTCGTAAGCACCAGAGGATTAATCTCTACCAGTTTGGCATCGTATGCCTTGAACATGTTGTAGAGTTTGATAATGATACCCGCCGCCTGTTTGATCAACTCGTGCGGCACGCCGATCTGCTTGGCGATCAGAAGAGCATCGAAAGTGTACAGTTCATCACTCATATCGAGAGATTTCTTGACGATTCTATCCGGTGTTTTAGCGGCCGTCTCTTCAATATCCACCCCACCGGCGCCGGAACCGATAACCACCAGCTTGTAATTAGCTCGGTCGATAGTGACGCCCAGGTAGAACTCTTTTTCAATCTGAAGTTTCGGCTCGACCAGGACATAGTCCACCGGGTAGCCTTTGATAGTCAGATCGAACAACTCCGTGGCAACAGTTCTCGCTTCGTTGGCACCTGACGCGAACTTAATACCGCCCGCCTTGCCGCGACCGCCGGTGAGCACCTGCGACTTGAGGACGACATCGGTTTTCATCTCCTCAAACGCCGCGAACACATCCTCGGGTGTTTTACCCAGACGGCTCTCCGGCACCGGGAGACCTGCCTTTTTAAACAATTGTTTGCCTTCAAATTCATACAGACGCATAGATAAGCCTTTACTTAAAATCCCCCATAATTCCCAGGTTAGCGGCAAAATAACCGCCAAACCGGATTTGTCAACTGTTATCGGTAAGTGCCTGAATCAAGCGGCAAATCAGCGGGAGGTATCGCCTCTGGCGGTGGTATCCGTCCCGACTGAGTCCTCTTGCCACTGGTACGTTTCGGGCGGAAAATATACTCCTCCGTTTTGGAAAATCAGGCGCGGCAGGATCCGGCCTGTGACCTTCACGCCGATGCATCCGGGGATGGCTCCACGATGGGTGGGAAACTGCCCACCGGTGTCGGGCCAATTCACTTCGATAAAATCCACTGCCTCGCGGGAAATCGACAGAGTGTCGCCGGACGCGGCGGCAATAGTGTTGTCGCTGCAATCCTCCCAGTAGAAGAAAACTGCGGCGGCGCTGTCGCTGGAAAACCGAGGACTACTGAAAGCCAGGACGATTTTCATCAGGCAAACCTCGCGGTCGAACTGCCGGCAAAGCACCGTATCCCCCGCGGCAAACATCTCCGCCAACGCCACCACCTGCCATAAAGCTGTCAGGCGATTCTCGCCGGGCGCAATTGGCACGGCCCGGGCATTGAAATACTCCCAGCGACAGGAATCGATAAGTTTACCCGGCAGAATGTCTACAATCGAAATCAACCGGCTGTCCGTGGCCAATTTGAAATCAAAGCCACCGATAACGTATTCAGGACTGATAGTAACCTCAAGGGTGTCGAAACTTCCAGCGCTATCCGGGCCAAGTCTCTCAATAGAGACTACCTGCAGCGACTCATCCGCACCGGAAGTGCTATCCACCGGTTCAGCCGGTGAGACTGCCAGGATAAGTATGAGAACGGAGATGTATCCTGTTCTGATCACGGTGATCTCCGAGCAAAAAATTCATATCCTCAAACAGAAGCAGGTTTGCGCGACAAACGCTGAATTCAAACCTGTAAAAAAGCCCGCCGGTCAGGCGGGCTTATCGGGTAGTTATTTCACCACCTTGAATTTATACGGACCGCCCCACATCGGGGACTCGGCCGGGGCTATGCGCGGCGGTGAAGAAAAGAGCCATTTGCCGCCGGGCGGGAAGTAAGCCGAGTCAATCACCAGCGTACCCGCCTCCGGGACCATGATATCAAAGGACATCTTTTTGGAAACCTTTTCCGAGTAGTATCCCTGTTTGATAGAGAGACCGCCCAAGCCAATGGTATCGGGCAGTTTGCCGTCCCAACTGCGCTCAACGGTCATAACTCCGGCGAAATCCCAGATTGACTTATCCTGCCAGCCATTGTGACCTTTTATATCGCCGTTATCGTTAAGACCGTTCCCCTTATCGGCTACGTGCACCACGTTCTTGATATCATCGGACACCAGCTTGAAACCGAGCGTGAAGCCGGTCCGCAGGGTATCGTTGGCGCAGTATATATCCACCGAGACCGTCTCGCCGGCCTTGATAGTGCTGTCATTGACGGCACCGGGACCGGATATTTTCAAATCAACGGATCCGGCCAGAGCCGCGCCGGCTAAAAGCATCGGCAACAACAGAGCCGCCAACAGAAAGTTTGCTTTTGACATAAACAATCTCCAATAAAGGGAATAAGGACAGTTTGTTTCTTATACCAATGGCGTAATCGTCTGACAAAAATATCACTTCTGCGCCTCGTTGTCAAACCTATTCTGCATCAGAGATATTTCGGCTTATGAACACTTAATAGACATTACAAGACTTGCTTCCGGAACGTCTCGCAAAAATAAAAAGGAGCTGAGAATCCGTATCTCGTTACCGTTCAAACCTTTTTTTTGACTGTAAAGACAATTTTTTCGATTGACCCGGTCTATGTAACATTGTATTTTCTCCGTCAAAACTATAATACTCCTGCCTACCTTGAGGAGGGTGTGCGAATGAGTGCAGTTCAAGTCGATACCATGTCCGTTCACCAACCACAAGCCGTCTACAAAACCTCCATCGGCAAAAAGATCATTATGGCCATCACGGGAATAACCTTCGTGGGATTCATAACCGGCCACATGCTGGGGAATCTCCAGATTTTCCTCGGTCAGGACAGGCTCAATGCCTACGCCGAAGCATTACAGGGACTGGGCGCGCTACTGTGGTTTATCCGGGCATTCCTACTGGCTTTCATAGCCCTTCACATCATTTTCGCCATCATACTATACTTTGAAAACCGATCGTCGCGGCCAATCCGCAATGTCCGCGTGCACAATATCGAATCAAGCCTGGCGTCGCGTACGAAGATCTTCTCCGGGCTGCTGATCTTCTTTTTCGTGACTTATCATCTTCTGCATTTCACCCTTATCGTCACCAACCCGGAATATGCCGCGCTGAAGGACAGCCTGGGAAGGCATGACGTTTACTCGATGATGATCCTCGGTTTCCAGAACTACATCATCTCCGGGGTGTACATCCTGGCTATTCTGTCTCTGTCGTTTCACCTCAGTCACTCGGTGTTCAGCCTGTTTCAGACACTCGGCCTTAACAACGCTGCCTGGGTGCCCCGATTGAGAATGATAAGTAACATTTTCGCCGTCCTGATTTTCATCGGTTACGTTTCTATCCCGGTGGGCATTCTGTTCAATCTTGCCAAATTGCCGGAAGGAGGATTACTCTAATGAAACTTGATGCACAGACTCCTTCAGGTCCGCTACCCGAAAAGTGGGATAAGCACAGATTTGAAATGAAGCTGGTCAACCCAGCCAACAAGCGCAAGTACAGCGCCCTGGTTGTCGGCAGCGGCCTGGCCGGAGCCTCGGCCGCCGCCTCACTGGCCGAGCTGGGTTACAGAGTAAAATGTTTCTGTTTCCAGGACAGCTCCCGCCGGGCACATTCGATCGGCGCCCAGGGAGGCATCAATGCCGCCAAGAATTACCAGAACGATGGCGACTCGATCTACCGCCTGTTTTTTGATACTATCAAAGGCGGGGATTTCCGATCCCGCGAGAGTAATACCTACCGTTTGGCCCAGGTATCCAATGATATCATCGACCAGTGCGCCGCCCAGGGCGTCCCATTTGCCCGCGAGTACGGAGGCACACTGGACAACCGTTCCTTTGGTGGTGCCCAGGTCTCACGGACCTTCTACGCTCGCGGCCAGACCGGCCAACAGCTTCTTCTGGGCGCCTACTCGGCCCTTTCCCGGCAGATTGGGCTGGGCAACGTGGAGATGCATCCGCGCACCGAGATGCAGGAAGTGGTTTTGATCGATGGTCACGCCAAGGGGATCGTGGTGCGCAACCTGGCCACAGGTAAGCTCGAATCATACGCCGCCGATGCCGTGATACTGGCGACCGGCGGTTACATGCGTGTCTTTGACCTGTCCACTATGGGGCTGCAGTGCAACGTCACCGCCGCCTACCGTGCCTACAAGAAGGGCGCGGCTTTTGCCAACCCGTGCTATACGCAGATTCATCCGACCTGTATCCCTCACACCGGAGATTACCAGTCCAAACTGACCCTCATGTCGGAATCTCTGCGCAACGACGGTCGCATATGGGTTCCCAAAAAGCACAACGATGATCGTCCTCCGGGTCAGATTCCCGAGGACGAGCGCGATTATTATCTCGAACGCAAGTACCCCAGCTTCGGCAACCTGGCGCCTCGTGACATTTCGTCGCGCAGCGCCAAAGAGGCCTGCGATGACGGTCGCGGGGTCGGCCCGACCAAGTACGGGGTGTATCTTGATTTCGCCGATGCTATCAACCGACTCGGTAAAAATGTCATCGAACAGCGCTACGGCAACCTCTTTGACATGTACCATTTGATCAATGATGAGGATCCGTACAAGGTGCCAATGAGAATCTACCCGGCTGCCCACTACGCCATGGGCGGTCTATGGGTTGACTACAACCTTATGAGCACCATCCCCGGCCTGTTCGTGCTGGGCGAGGCCAACTTCTCCGACCACGGCGCCAATCGTCTCGGGGCTTCGGCCCTCATGCAGGGACTGGCCGACGGCTATTTCGTCATCCCATACACCATCGGCAACTACTTCGCCCGTGTCGGCGCACAGAACATATCGTCGGATCGCAAAGAATTCAAAGAGGTCGAAGGCCAGGTCGATGAACGTATCAAGAAACTTTTCGCCATCAACGGCAAGCGGACGGTGGAATCCTTCCACAAAGAGCTCGGCCAGATCATGTGGGAACATTGCGGCATGGCGCGCAACGAAACCGGGTTGAAGAAAGCCCTGGAGAGGATACCGGCCCTTCGCGAGGAATTCTGGAAAGACGCTCGTGTCCTCGGCGACACCGAAGGAATGAACGTCACCATCGAGCGGGCCGGCCGTGTGGCTGACTTCCTGGAATTTGCCGAGATCATGTGCTACGATGCGCTTGATCGCAAAGAATCCTGCGGAGCTCACTTCCGCGAGGAATACCAGACGGAAGAAGGCGAAGCCCTGCGCAACGACAAAGACTTCGCCTACGTGTCAGCCTGGGAATTCAAAGGCGTCGGCAACAAGCCGGAACTTCACAAAGAGAAGCTGGAATTCGAAAGTGTTGAACTGGCCACGAGGAGTTACAAATAATGAATGTCACACTATATATTTGGCGTCAGAAAAACGCCCATGCTAAAGGGAAAATGGAGAAATACGAGGCTCGCGATCTCTCCCCCAACATGTCGTTTCTGGAAATGCTGGACGTGGTCAATGAAGACCTCATAACCCAGGGTGTCGAACCGATTCACTTCGACCACGACTGCCGCGAGGGTATTTGCGGCGCCTGCTCCCTGGTTATCAACGGTCGTCCTCATGGCAAGCAACACGCCACGACCACTTGCGAGCTGCGTATGCGGCACTTCAAAGACGGCGATACCATCTATGTCGAGCCGTTCCGGGCCAAGGCCTTCCCAATCGTCAAAGACCTCACCGTGGACCGGGGCGCTATGGATCGTATCATGCAAGCCGGCGGTTTTGTCTCGGTTAATACCGGCGGAATGCCGGACGCCAACGCTATTCCGATTTCAAAGAAAGACTCCGACACGGCGATGGATGCAGCGGCCTGTATCGGTTGCGGCGCCTGCGTTGCGGCCTGTCCGAACGCGTCGGCCATGCTGTTTGTCGCGGCCAAAGTCTCGCACCTGGCCTACCTGCCACAGGGCAAAGTTGAGGCCAAAAAACGCGTGCAGGCAATAGTTTCGCAAATGGACAAGGAGGGCTTCGGCAACTGCACCAACCACCTCGAGTGTGAGGCGGCCTGCCCGAAAGAGATTTCTGTAAAGTTCATCGCCAAAATGAACCGGGAATACATGCGAAGTAGTGTCGTATCGAAATGATGATTGAAACTCAAAGAGGGGACTGCTCGAATGCGGTTCCCTCTATTATCCGTAATCGAAAGTGATTCTTAGCCGGCAGACCATTCCTGCCACCCATCATGTTTCGCGCGTAATCTGAATACCGATGTGGACCAGGCTTTCCCATACAGTTGCTAACCATCCGATGTGGATACTCTGCCTGGCCGCGATTCTTTTCCTCGCCCTCGGTTTCACCCAGGACGGCATCAATCTCGACTCCACAACCTACTCGGTCGTAGCTCGCAACATGGCCGAACATAACAACTGGTTCAGTCCGTCATACACAGCCTTCTACCATCCGCAGTTTGCCGAACATCCCCCGCTGGTCATGTGGGCCCAGGCGCTATTCTTCCTGCTTTTCGGGGCGAGCGACTCCACCGCCCGTCTGTTCGGGGCTTTGTGCACGATCGGCTCCGTGATTTTTGTCTATCTGCTCGGCAAGGAGATCAAAGGCAAAGCGCTCGGTTTCATTGCGGGCCTGGTTTTGCTTATGACCTACAACTTCATGCAGCAGGGTAACTCCACGCTGCTGGACGTGCCAATGACGTGTTTTATCCTGATCGCCTTGTGGGGAATGGCCCGGCTGGAAAAAGGTACGGCCTCCGCGGCGGTGTGCGTTGCGACCGGCCTGGCCCTGAGTGGCGCTTTTCTATCCAAAGGTCTGGTATCGGCACCGGTGTGGATTGCGCTGATCTTTACCACTTTATTTCTCCGCCGTGACTGGCTGAAGATGAATCGGTTCTGGCTCATACCTGTAACAGCGATGGCTGTTATCGCGCTGTATTTGTTCATGGATTTACTGTATGCCAACGGAAGATTCACCACGCACTACTTTGTTACCCAGGTATGGAGTCGTTTCCTGGGTGAAAGCCCGGAGGTCAGCACGCGATGGTACGAGTTTACCTACCGCTTCGTAAAGCTCTATCTGCCGTTTGTGATACTGCTTCCGGTCGGCCTTTACATGACCTTTCGGCGCAGCCTGCGGCTGCTCTACCCGACCATGATCACTTTGCTGTTTTACTTTCTGTTTTATTCGACGGCGGCCAAGCTGTACTATCATTATTTCTGCCCGGCGTATGCCCTTGCCGCCGTGTTTGTGGCTCTGCCGATTGCCCAACTGGTCTCATCGCGGGCATTACGCTTGATATCGGTCTGGTTCTCGGTGATTTGGCTGGCTCTGGTCATCACCGTTACAGTGGCCGATGTGCGAATTCACGAAATCCGCGGCCGGGCCGTGTACTCGTTGACTGAGCCGATGCAGCAGTTTCTGTCGGATAAAACCTCGCGCCAGGGTCTCATGGTCAGCCCGGGCCAACCGGCCTGGGATTATGTGGCCAAAACGGCCTGGTATTGGCGGTCGGATATCAAGCAGACACCCTACGCATCCCGGGCGCTTCGATCACTGCGGGCGGACGAGTCGTTTTCTTACATTCTGGTGAAAAAATCGAACGCGGAAGCAATCAGAGAGCTTGTTGACTCGGGTTTGGTGGAGGTCATTCACAACGATGTTCTGGCCGTCTACACTCGGGCCGATCTCTGACATCTCATCTCATTTGAATACCGATCACAGATTGATATCGTCAGGCACTCACAGCGTGAGCACCATGCCGTCGACGGCCGTGATCATGTTATGCATACCGTTGTCGCGGGCGCGTTGATTCAGTTCCAGAACTTCCCGCTGAGAACCCAGGTGCGTGAGGATATACTGCCCGACGCTGATGTTCGACGCGAATTCAAGGAACTCCCCGAAATCCAGATGGGTGGCCTCGATAATCACGTAATCGAGTCCGTCCAGATGCTCCTGGACATCGGTCAGCGAACCGAGGTCACCGGAATACAGCAGCGACTTGTCGTTGACGGAGATTTTCAGCGAGTGGCTCTGCATCCGGTTGGGATAACCGAACTGCTCGATATACTTGTCATACCCCTGAAGGTGGCGGTTGCCGATAGCCTCAAGGCGGAACTCCCCTTCGAAAACGTATCCGTCAGTATAACCGATGAGATTGATCTCGAACGGAAGTTTCTCCGGGAAGAGGTACATCGCCGGCATAAATGCCTTAAACGGTTCCACAAATTCCTCAGGGAGATACAGGTCCAGCCGGTTTTTGTTACCGGTCAGATACATCAATTGGATCAAGAGCGGAAGCTCGCAGACATGGTCCGGATGGGTGTGAGAAATGAAGACCCGCTCCACCTGTCGGGGATTGAAACCCCTTCGCATGAAAGACGATGTGACGCCCCCGCCACAGTCGAACAGGCTGAGACTGGCGCCCGTCTTGAGAACGTAGCCCGATGCCGCCCTTGCGGCCTGAGGCAGTCCTGATGATGTTCCCAGTAAGGTAAAGGTATTCCCTGTCATACGTGACACCCACTGCATTTCTGCAGACTACCGCGAATTCTCATCGAATCTAGTCCGGGTCCGCGCTGTCAAGGGGCGAGCGCCCCCAGTGCAATTTACTCTTGAGCAGCTCATAGTAGCTGTTCTCAGGAAAAACTATCAACTTAAGATATTGTTCAGCCTTCTTGATAATCACTCGATCTTTGTTGCCCAGGGCCACCATAATCTGTCCGTCCAGCGTCAGGCCGGCCTGGCCGTGCTGCGAGTGTATCTTGATTTCCAGCGTTTCGGCGCTGGAGATAATCATCGGTCTGGTGGACAGCGAAAACGACGAAATCGGCGAGGTGATTATGGCCTCCATCTTCGGATGCACGATAGGACCGCCCACGGCGAGCGAATACGCCGTCGAACCGGTCGGGGTGGCAATCACCAGGCCATCGGCCCGATAGCTGACAACATTTTCGCCGTTGACGCTGAGATAGATATCGATCAGTCTGCTGACGGGGCCGTTGTCAATAACGCAATCATTGAGCGCGTAAGGACTTTCCAGCTCAGAGCTTCCCGGCACTTCCACCTTCAGCAGCATCCGTTTTTCTATGTGATACTTTCCTTCCACGATAGCATCAAGCGCCGGCACCAGTTGCGACGGCGTTAACTGCGTCAGGAAACCGAGTGAACCCAGATTGATACCTAAAACAGGTTTACCCCTGGTCACCACCATACGGGCCGTGGCCAGAAGAGTACCATCGCCACCCATGGAGACCACGATATCGGCATCCTCAGCCACTTTCTCATTGGGCGCAAATTTCAGATTATGGTCGAACTGGTCCCGCAAGTCTTCCCCCAGAATCGTCTCATGACCATGGTCGTGTGCCCATTTGACGAAATCCCAAACCGCCTTGTCGGCCCCCTGTCGCTTGAGATTGGCTATCAGTCCGAACAACATAGGCGGTGATTACCTGTTTTTATGAGGTACAAACAGATCGACATTGGCATCGCCGGTTTTCTTTTTGGCCTCACCATTATTGCGGAGACCCAGTTTGCGGAGTATGCCGTTACTGCTCTTGCCTGGTTTGGAAATCAGGGTCAGGACCGTCTCGGCAATGCTCTGGTCATCGAGCCCGATCTCTTTCAGCAGAGAATCGCGAGCGCCGTGAGTAACAAAGAGATCCGGGATGCCCAGCGCTGTGAAACCGCCGTTGTAGCCGCCGGCCAGAAGATGTTCCGCTATCATCTGTCCCAAGCCGCCCATGAGGGCATTTTCCTCGAGCGTCACTATGTATCGGGCCGTTTCCTGTATCTTGGCCAGCATTTCCAAATCGAACGGTTTTACGAAACGCACATTGACCACCGAAATATCGTTGCCCTTCTCGTTGAGTGCTTCGGCCACTCGCTGGGCAGCGGTGACCATGGTGCCGGTCGCCAGCAACACTACCTCGCTCAATGGCGAAAGCATCTCCCATTTTCCCCACTCAATCGGCTTAATATCTTCAGTCATATCCACCGGTACGGAATCTCGCGGATAGCGGATTGCCACCGGTTCGTTCAAATCATGATCCACGGTGTAGTGAAACATCGAGCGCATCTCGTTGCCGTCTTTGGGCACAGCCACGGTGATTCCGGGGATAGTGGAAAGATAGCTAAGATCGTAGACACCGTGATGAGTCGGTCCGTCGGCGCCGACCAGACCGGCTCGGTCCATGCACAGCACAACCGGAAGTTTCTGCAGAGCGATATCGTGCATGATCATATCAAACGCACGCTGCATAAAGGTCGAATACACGGCCAAATACGGCCTGGCGCCACCCGCAGCCAGACCGGCCGCAAAAGTGCCGGCGTGACCCTCGGCGATACCGACGTCAAAAAATCTCTCCGGGTATTTCTCGGCAAAATCGACCAGACCCGTTCCCGGCGCCATGGCCGCGGTGATAGCTACCACGCGATCATCTTTGGCAGCCAGCTCAACCATCGTGTCCCCGAACACCTGCGTGTAGTTGGGGTGCGCCAAAGATTTGCTTTCCATCTGACCGGTGACCTTGTCGAATTTCCCTACTCCGTGATACTTGGTGGGGTTACCCTCTGCCGGCTTATATCCTTTTCCCTTAACCGATGCTACGTGCAGCATCAGGGGACCGTGGAGATTGCGGAGATTCTGAAGTGTCTTTATCAGCAACGGCAGGTCGTGACCATCGATAGGGCCGAAATACCTGAAACCGAGGCGCTGGAATAACATTCCCGGCACCAGCAGATTCTTTATAGAATCCTCAATACTGGATATGGCGGAGCGAATTTTGTCACGACGTTTGAATCGTCCCGTCATCTCCCAGATATCATCGCGCAGTTTGTTGAATTTTTCATCGGCGAGAATATGCGTCATGTACTTGGACATGGCGCCGACGTTCTTGGAGATGGACCAGGAGTTGTCATTGATAATGACGAGCAGGTCGTTTTTCAGACTGCCGGCGTTGTTCAACCCCTCGAAAGCCAGCCCCCCGGTCATGGCGCCGTCACCGATAATAGCGATCACCTTGTGGTCGAGACCGGCGTTGTCGCGCGCCACCGCAAAACCGAGCGCGGCGGATATGGACGTGGAGGCATGCCCGGCGCCGAAATCATCGTACGGTGACTCGTCGCGCCTGGAGAAACCGGCCAGACCTTT
>JAUXCD010000006.1 GCA_030619085.1 Candidatus Zixiibacteriota bacterium | reverse complement strand
GTAATCGACGACGTATCTATTCAGATGGCGGCCGTCATGCACATGGGCCGAAGCATCACTGTTGAAGACGCCAGCAAGGTCTATCTGCCCCAGAATCCGGAGACTCCCGCCCACCTGGACAATTTCATCGCCAACACCATCGATGGCTACATGAACACTTTCGGTGGCATTTTTCCCAAGATATCGCTATCGGTGTCGGGAAACCGGACGGCTTTCCGAAGTTTTCTGATACCGGTACTGGGCAAAAAGGAACTGGACGCGGCCATCCGGTTCGAAGCAAAAAAACAGATCCCCTTTCCCGTCGACGATTGCATTTACGATTACCGGATAACCGATAAAATAGTCAAAGACAAGCGCTCCCGGTATCGCATCGCCCTGAATGCCTCCACCAGGAGACACATTGAACAGCCACTGCAGATTTTCCGCGACAGAGATATCGATGTTTCCCACGTTTATCATGCCGAGGACGTGCTCGGCCAGTTGCTGCCGCGCCTGAAGAACTTCGATCCCAATGAAAATTACGCTCTGCTGTGCGTCACCCGGGGGTTGTTGGAAATATCCTTTTATCGCGGCGCCAATCTCGAATTCTTTCACTGCAGTCGGTTGGGGTCATCGTTGCTGAGTGACCTGGTCGAAAATACCCAACGGGCGTATTTTACCGAGTCACTGCTGGCAGACATCAGGACGGCGTTTGATTTTTACTCCGGACAGCAAACCGAGAGTGTCACCAACCGGGTCCACGTCTACGGCGACCTGTCATACACCGTTGAACTTCTCGACAGCCTGGAATCCAACGTTCAGTATGAGTTTGTCCGCTTCCCGGTCGAGGAACTGGATTTTGTCAAGACGCGTGACGACAGCGTCAGGATGAACCTGGCTGTCTGCCTGCCGGCCCTGGCTGCCGCCAGTTGCCAGACAAAAATGGCAAGCCTGCTGCCGGAAGAAATTAAGAAGGAGCGCCTACTCAGGGAACAGAACCTGTTCGGCAAAATCTCGGTGAGCGTACTGGCGATTGTCCTGCTGATGGTATGGGCAACCTTGTTCCACCAAACGAAACGTGAAGAAGACAGCCTGGCTATCTTGAATCATCAAGTTGTGGATTTCAAGAATTCCGATGCGTACCACACATACAACAACCTCAAATACCAGATAGCCGGAGACCAGACCTATGTCGACCTGGCGAAGAAAAAGCAGACGCACCTGAACCTGAACCTCAAAGAACTGTCGCTGCTGACACCAAAACCGATTAAGCTGCTGCATTTCAGTTTCATACCGGCCGACCCGGGCCAGAACCTTACCATTCAGGGCGTGACTGCCTCCAAGAACATACCGCCAGAGATTATCCTGGCCGAGTACGTCGAGGGACTCGACTCCTCGCCCTTTTTTGATGATGTTCGTTTAATCAGACATGTCAAGAAGGCCGATGGCAAAGGCTTCATGATAGATTTCACCATCAGTATGGTGGGGGTAGCATGAAAACCTTACCAGTCAAATACATAATCCTGGGTGTCGCCATCACGGTGTTATGGCTGTTCGCTGCCTTCATCCCGACCTACCGCTCGCACCTGCGGGTGGAGATAGAAACTGCCGAGGCGCAGCGGCAACTGACTGATTTTGAGAACACGCTCAATCGGCTACCAGAGTTCATCAAAGGTTACAACGAACTGCAGTCAACCAGAAGGAATCTCACCGCCAAACTGTACACCAAGGACGATGTCCTGCGGTTATTTGACCGGCTGTATTTAGAGGCTGGTGAGAGAAACCTGACGATCACGGAGATAACGCCCCCGATCGAGGAACTGCTGTCCCTCAACAAGCAGATCGGCAACCCCACCAAACCACTGTTTTTGAATATCAGTGTTCGGATGGAAGGTGGCTACGGCGACTTCGCCAGGTTCGTTCGCGCCATAGAGCGATCAGACTTCTACCGGGGTACGAATCTCTGCCAGATCATCGGTGCCAGAGACGAATTGTTCCACCTCAGACAGGTATACGGATTCAAAGCGTTGCTCGGAAATTTCGAGAGTAAGTCATGAATGAGAATCTGAGAAAAAAAGTAGTGTACGGTACTCTGGTACTGGCAATTATCTACGGGGCATATAACTTCTGGCCCGAATCCCGAGCCGACAAACCGACAGCTTCACGGCCATCGGCACAACCTGTCGCTACTGCGGTAGCCACTGCGATCTCGACACCCTTGATAGATACTGCGGCAATGGAATCGGCTCCCTGGGGGGCAGATCCTTTCCGGGTCGTGGCGCCACCGCCGAGCGCACCCAAGACGGCCCGATCAACGGCACCCGGGTTGCGGTTGTCGGGAATCCTGTATAATCAGACCTATCCCCTGGCGATCATCGACGGAAAATCCGTCGGCGTGGGCGATCAGATCAAAGGTGCGACAGTCATAAGCATCGATCGCAGACGCGTGACGCTGGATCACCGGGGTAAACAATACACGCTCACCGTATCAAAGGGTTAAATCATGCGAAGAATAAACATACTGCTGATCATATTTCTGGTTTCAGTCCTGAGTCTCACCGCCAGGGGCGCTCCCCTGAGCGATCCCGGTCGATTGTCACTTCAACTCGAGGACGTCCCCCTGGTGTCGGTAATCAATTCGATTGCCCAGCAGTACGATTTGAATATCGTCGTCAGTGGCGAAGTTATCGGCTCGGTAACCTTGCGCCTGAATGATGTCAGCCTCTACTCCGCCCTGAACGCTATCCTGACGCCCAACGGGTACAATTATTTCATCAGGGACGATATCATTGTCGTCAAGTCCACCCAGACCGAGGCCCCGGGAGAATTTACCTCGCGGGTGGTGACCCTGAAATACGCCGAACCGGTGATTGTCAAGAAGGCTCTCGACTCCAGAAAATCCTCGCGGGGTGAAATTATCATTCTCGACAAAACCAGCGAGGAGGACAGCAAAACATCGCAGACTTACCGCGCCAATCGCGTTCTGATTACAGACTTCCCTTCGGTGATAGATGAAATGATGGCGCTCGTCGCGGAGTTGGATAAGGCTGAACGGCTGATCTCGATTGAAGTGAAGATTATTGAGACGAAGGTTGACAACAATTCCAGGCTGGGAATCGACTGGCCAACGGCCGTTGAGGCTTCTCTCGGAGGAGGCACCACGTCCGCCACCGAAACGACTACATCGGGAACGTTGTCAGAGATCACCATGGAAAACAAAGCAGCCGCAATGGACCTTGAGACCGGTCAATGGATCTGGGGTACCCTGTCGGTAGGAGAGCTTCAGGCTGTTCTTCATCTTCTCGAGCAAAACAACAACAGCAAACTGCTGTCAGACCCCAGGATAACCACGCTGGAGAACAACGAGGCCGTGATCAAAATACAGACTATTATTCCCATTCCCACCATCAACCGTTTCACCGAGGCAGCCTCGACAACCGATATCCTGACGTTTTATGACGAAGAGATCGGCATCTCTCTGAAAGTCACGCCGCGCATCAATGAACCCGGGAAAATTACCATGGATGTTGAGCCGATTGTCGAGGACATCATCGGCTACGCCGGCCCGCCCGATAACCAGAAACCGATCACCACCGAGCGGTCCGTCCGCACGAGAATAACCGTCTCCGATGGCGAGACAGCCGCCCTGGGTGGTTTGCTCAAAGAGAGTGAAATTCAGATTGAACGGAAAGTGCCACTGCTGGGTTCGATTCCACTTCTGGGAAAATTGCTGTTCACCAGCACGTCGAAAGAGAAGTCAACCACCGACCTCTTGATACTGATAACGCCGCATGTCATGAAGTGACTACAGGCGAGTCAGAAACCAGCGACGGGAACGGCTGAATAGTAACTGCAGCGCCAGAAGCATCAACACCAGGTCAAACCAGAGCGTCTTCCAGGCAGAGTTAGTCGACGAGGCCGCAGCTTTGAAACAGCCGCAATCAAGACTTATGCCCCGTACAATTGCGCTGCCCAGCGCGAAAATGAACACTAACATCATGACGTTCGCCACCACCACCGAACCGCGATACGAGAAGCCGAATATAATCCCCAGCCCGCATATCATCTCGACCCAGGGCAGTACAATGGCGATGATATTGATCAGCGAACCCGGGACAAGGTGATAGAACCAGATTGATTTGGCAAAAGCGCCCGGGTCGACAACCTTGTAGTAGGAAGCACAGATGAAGGTAATACCAACGGCCAGACGCACCAGCATGGTCAGAAGGTTATTGTCAATCACTCGTCGCAATTGCGCCTCCTTTCCACTTCCAAGCCGAACTTCACCCACTCGCGGGAACCACCGAAGAAAATCATAACCCGAGTGTAACCCAGAAATTGCATATTACGGGCCAGGTGCAACGACAGGTCGCATTCCTCACCACTGCAAAAAATCACGATACTGACATCTTTGGGAGTTCCGTTGAGGGCATCATTCAGATATCCTTCCAAGTCGTCCTCAGGGAGTTGTTCAAAGGGGATATTGATCGAACCGGGAATGGTGGCGCATTCGAATTCATCGGGTTCCCGGGCGTCGATAAATATCGTTCGTCCGGTGGAGTGCTCCATCTGCGCGACATTGATATCGATAAAAGGCGGGTCACCTTCGTCAGCCGCGGGCGGAATAATGGGGCCGTCTCCCCCGGATAGTGAGCGCCATTTGCCGACCGCTTCGATTCCTCCGGGAACCAGGTACGCCCGGCCAAATCCCAGAGCGGCCGAGACCAAAACCAACACCAAAATCTGCTTGAAGATTGTAGATGAATCCCAGTTTCTCATTTCCACATTATACCGCCATGACCGCCTCAAAGTTTGCTTTTTTTAGTGCGCGTGGCCGCCACCGACCAGACTTAGCAGAAACATAACCGCGATACCTGCAAGCAACAGTGCCAGCTTAACCCATCGTTTGTCCTGAGTATGAAAGACTTCCGGCAGCATGTCACCGGTGGCGACCCACAGGAAGGTGCCGGCAGTCAGACCGGTGAGAACTTCCACAACGATCTTCGAGCCATAGGCGAAAAACGGAGTCATCACCAAGGCTCCCAGGGGGGTCATGAGTGAAAATAGCAGCAGCAGCAGGATAGATTTCTTCTTGGGGAACTCACCCAGTACGAACAGCGATGTCAGCGAAAATGCAGCGGTTGCCTTGTGGGCCAGAATTGACAGCAGAATCACGGCTCCCAGCCGCACATCGGTCGAGCCCACAGCGAGTCCGAGACCTTCAATCAACGAATGCACCGACAGGCCGGCCATAGCGGTGATAGAAATTACCTTGTGGCTGTGAACCGTGTCGCCAGGACCGTGCGAGAACAGAAACTTCTCCAGAAAGAAAAGCAGCAGATATCCCACCAGGACCATGGTCGGCACCATGACCGAATGTCCATGAGCGATCGCTTCTGGCATCAGGTGGAGAAAAACGACTCCGAGGAAAATACCTGCTCCAAAAGACAGGAACAAGTGGAGCCATTCGTCTGACCAGCTCTTTATCAGGGTAATCATGCCGCCGAGAAAGGCGACCAGGAAGACCACTGCGGAGTAAATGACTATATCACCATTCATTGTCAGGGGGGAATGAAGAATTTGCCGTGATACCTGTCAAGGATTAAATAGATAGTGGAGTATAAAAAAACGGGGGTTCATAGACATGAACCCCCACATTTTGCGGGCCGCACACTCGTATCTTATGATGACCCTTTCCAGATTCCCCTAGTGATAGAAATGGACCGTTACTTTCTTGTTGAACTTGGAATTTACCAAGTCATACTTACCAGCCAGAATCTTGCCCACCACTTGAGTGAACCTTGAAGGGGGTAAAAACTGCAGGCCGTAAGGATGCCAGCAGTCTTTCTCATCGCGACGTGCGAACTTTTCCGGCTCTTTTCTCTTTGGCATAGTATGTTCTCCCTATTTTGTTGTCTTCCCCTCTATCTGGAACCATCATCAAGAATTTATAGATAGCGGTTAGGGAGATCACGACACGTCTCCGATTTCTTAGTCACCTCCTGGTTGGACGTTTAAGCTCTATGTACTTCCCCAAAAAACCCGTCAGGGAAATGATGCGAACCTAAAGGTGTAACCTCTCACTAAAGAGTCGTTTGACATACACTTAACTGGATAGAATCTTGTGTAACTTCTTGATAGCCCTGTGCTTATAAATGTTTACAACCTGCTGTGCAACCCCCAGAACTCCCGCAATTTCGCGCTCCGTTTTACCGGAAAGATAGTGCTTTATGACCTGTTTTTGTCGGGGCGAAAGCGAGTTGTTGATGTGCCACCTCAGACGGTTGCGAATGCGATCAACCGACTTTGGCTGGATATCATTCTCGCTGCCAACAAAGTACGGAGATTCCTCATTAGCAAAAGATTCCAGAAAGAGCTTGTCGACCAGCACTTCGGCGAAATCAAACTCTTTTCTGGTGCCCATGGTACAATTCCGTAATTCAGTAGTTCAACTTGTATTTCTTGCGCAGGGACTTAAACTCGGCCAGCGTGATGGCATACTTTTGGGCCGTCTCTTCCCTGATTTCATTAATAGCCACCCTCTTCTCGTAATCGGTCAAGTCGGTCGGCAAATTCTTGAAGCGTTTCTTATAGTAGCTGAGGATCCGCTCATGCTCTTTGGAGATACTGTCAGACACTTTGCGGCTGGTTGATTTCGGTTCTGGCTTCGATGTTTGGCTGAGCTCAGTCTTTAGTTCATCGATGCGTTTATCGCGACTGGCCACCGCGTCGGCGAGGGAATCAACTTCGGATTGATAGCCGGCCTGCGTTCTCACCATGGAATCGGCAAAGCCCACTTCCTTTTCCCCTATTGCCAGCCGCAGTGAGTCCACCTGCAATTCATAATCGGAAAGCTGCCGGGCGGCCTCGGTTTTCCCTTCCCGATAGGCCTCGTCACGGCTCTGGGTATTTCTCACCGACTTGACATAACTAACCGTGACAACCAACGCCAATAGAATGACAGCCAGCAGAATCTTCTTCATATTGATCTCTCTTTTTGAATTCAGGTTATTCCGACCGGCATGGCATGTCAAGTTTGAACTTCACGAGGCGGTGAGATCGGCCCTGAAAAGGCAATAATGGCAGGCAAATAGCGGGATATCGCGGCTACACGTCGTCGGAGGCTTCCTGCTGGAGCTTTTTGAGGGACAGGTGTTCTTTCTTCAGGAAATAAAAGCCCATCGCCGTAACCACTATATACTGGGTAGCGTGAAGCACCAAAGCGCACGACAGGGCGTCTTCCTTGCTGACGCCGTAGGCAACCAGCGACAGAGCCGCGCCGTAGTGATAGACCCCCACAAATCCGGGCGACGAAGGGATGAGGATGGATATCGAGACGACGACCAACACGACGAAAGCCGCCGCCACCGGGATATCGAACCCGAACACGGCAAACACGAACAAATTGGACAGACCCATCAGCATCCAGATGAGAATCGTGTGCAGGCTGACCGCCAAAACCATTTTTGGATTGGTGACGAACTCCAGGCCGCGTGAGAACTTAATAATGATGTTCTTGATCGGCTCTTTGGCCCTTTCCGGAAGGAAGAACAGGTATTTGGTGAATGTCTCCCCCACGCGGTCCGGCTTGAGAGCCAGCACGAGCACGAGAATAATACCTACTAGGGCGATCAAAATCGCCGTGTAGACACCCACAATGATGTTGTCATCGACATGGCCGCGAAGATTTGGGGAAAACCAGAAGATCACCCCGAAAATCAACAGCAGAGCTACCAGGTCAAAAACCATTCTCTCGACAAAGATGGTAGCCAGTGAGGCGGATTTGGTGATCCCCCGATCCTGGCTCGCCAGCGAATAAGCCCGAACGAACTCCCCCAACCGCAACGGGAGGACATTGTTGGCCATGAAGCCGATACAGGTCGCAGCCAGCAGTTTGGAAAACGGTACTTTCTTTATGGGAGCTACCATAAAGTGCCAGCGCCAGGCCCGCTGGTACATAGTTAGCACGATTAAGGCCACGTTCGGGATAAGCCACCAGTAGTTGGCACCCTTGAGTGTGCCGATCAATTCATCGAATTTGATATCACGAAAAAGTACCCACAGTAACACCAAGGAAATCAGAATCCCGAAAATAAGATACAGATGTCTTTTGGCAGCGGAAGTCATCACTGTTCACCGACAATTTCTATCAGCAGTTTCTCAAACTCTTCGGCCGCATCATCCCAGTTGAACCGCGCGGCCCATTCAAGCGCCCCCTGCTCCAGCTTGCGACGGAAAGCATCGTCCTGAAGTATCGATAGGAGTTTCACCGACAGTTGGGTAATATCACCGTATTCATACAGCAGACCGGAAGAACCGTCCTTTACCGAGTCTCTCAGACCGGGCACGTTGGCGGCCACAACGGTCGTGCCAACAGCATTGGCCTCGATGTTGGTCAGCCCCCAGCCTTCTTTCAGCGACGGCAGCACCGCTACGTGAGCACGCCTCAGGCGCAGCAGTTTTTCTTCCTCGGAGACGAAGCCGGTAAACTCGACTGACTCCATCAGACCCAGTTCATTCGTCAGCGATTCAAGCTGCCCTCGATAGTCACCCGCCCCCACGATCATCAGCCGGGCCTTCGGCAGGGTCTGCTTTACTATTGCGAACGCCTGCACGAGATGATGAATTGATTTGTATTTCTTAAGTCGGCCCAGGTACAGAACGGTCGGCTCCCCGTATTTCTCGATATCGGGATCGTGATAATAGAAATCATTGTTGATACCGCAATGGGTTATGGAAATATCCTTGCGTGGTACGCCGCGCTCGGCGATATCATCGGCGGTCGATTCAGAGATGACGTTGTATTTGCGCCCCCGATATACCGGGACCAGCGGTTTTTCCGCCAGGTAAATATAGGTTCCGAGAACGAAGTTTATTTCCTGAAAAACAGTGGTGGCGAACAGGTGCGGCACAACCACCAACGTCTTGAGCTTCAAGTACAGCGGCGTATAAAAGGGAATCTTATTGATGTCTTCCACCAGCACGTCGAAATTGTTGTCGGCCACCAGCCGCCGCAGGTGAAAGGGAGCGATCAGATTGAAGTTGTACCGGTTGCCGCGCCGAATGATACGAACGCCCTCAATCGTCTCCTCATCGGGGCAATCACCCCAACCGCTGCAGAACAATGTCACCTGGTGGCCGCGACGGACCAGTCGCCGGAGGAGTTCTTCCAGGTGAACCTCGGCCCCGCCGCCGAAAGGGTTCTTCAGGTCGTTCCAGTTCAGCGCCAGGATGTTCATTGACTATCCTGCTCGGTGGTCTGCAATTGTCGGGATATTTCCTTGTCGAGTTCTTTCAGCAAGGTCCGTATCCGCTCGTCAGCCGGATTAAATCGGAGCCAGGTCTGCAGCAGTTGCCTCATAGCGCCAATCTGATTCTCCCGGTAGTAGAGTCGCATCAATTCATCGAAAGCCGACCGGTAGCTGGGATCGGCCGTGAGCAATTCCACGAAAATCCGCTCGGCTTCCACGACATTACCTTTCTCGGCCTCAGCGCGAGCCAGCATTACCTGGATTCTGCGTGTATCAAGGTCACCGGTCGCCGCCAGAAGTTCCTTGAGCTTTTCCGTATCGCCCTGCTCGGCATAAAGGGCCGCCAGGAAGGTCACAGCATCCGGCGCGTACGGGATTTTCTCGACAGCGACCCGGGCAATCTTCTCAGCCCCATCCAGGTCGCCCTCCTTGCGCATTTCATCGGCCACCATCAGCATGGCGTTGGCATAGTTCTTGGTCAGCCTGAAAGTCACTTCATCTTTGTATACCGATGGATCATCGACACCACGGCTGAGAAATCTGGTCGAGTCGGTGTAGAAACCCACCGTCATATCCCTATCCACTGTCATTTTCTGACCGTGCTCGGCCATGCTGAACACCATCGCGCGCAGGACCAGAAGAGAGTCGATATTTTTCCCCCAGTACTTGCGGGCCCCGGAACTAACCGTAACCGCAAAATTGATCGGTACGCGGCCAAGATTATTCTCGATAATGGCGTTCACAACCTGGTCCTGGAATCTCAATACGGTGCCATCCTGGAGCCGAATGGGACGAAGATTATCGATGTCGGTTTCGGACCAGCCAAGGTTCACTCCCAAGTTATTCTTAACCTGCTTCATGTACCATTTCATGTTGGCCAGAGACAGGTTGACGTTCTTGACATCCTTGCGGATGCCATAGGCTTCCTGGAGACACCAGATGGGAAAAGTATCGTTGTCACCGCTGGTGATGAGAATAGCATTCTCCTCGGCCGAGGCGAGGATATTCCAGCCATAGTCAAAGGCCGTATAGTTGTTGGAGCGGTCACATATCGGATAATTGTGAGCCAAAGCATACAAAGGCAGAATCAGGATAACGGGAGTGGCATAAAGAGCGACTTTGCGCACGGCGGGGCCGATGGTGGCCACCGATTCGCGGATGAACTGTATCAATATCGAGAGACCGCATCCAATAGCCATCCCAAAGAAGATAAACGCCGGTGTAAAAAAGTAGTCACGGTCGCGTACCTCGAGGTAATCACGGCCGGTCACCATATTCTGCCGGGTACCGTCGGCGAAATTCATATACAGCACCAATCCCACCGACGATATCAGCAGCATTATCAGCAGCGGAAGTCCCAACTTGGGTCGTCGCCTCACAATCTCCCATATCCCGAACACGCCAATCAGAAACAGAATCACGAACTTGGGGCCATTGAAACCATACTGCTCACTGAAGAACCCCCAGAACCCCATGCGGCGATGCATACCGAACTGGTTGCTCCATTCGCTGCGGCGGGTGAACATGCGCTCCACCATCGACACCGAGCCGTACTGCTTGCGCTCGAGGAAGGCCACAGTGGTCGCCAGGTCCTTCGACGGATTGTTCATGTTGATGATCGGCTGGCGTGCGGAACGCACGGGCGTGTATACGTTCACCGAGAAACCGAGCGCTGCCACCACCAGTATCATCAGGCCTATCTTCCAGTCGGGCAACTTGAAAAACAGTCCCATAATCAGAATCACGACCGCCGCGACTGCCATCCCGTAAAGGAACGGATACACGCCGATCATCACCAGTGAACCAGCTAAGACTGCGAGCAAAATGCTCCAATTGACGTGTCGGAAAGTTACCAGAAGCAGCACCAGTCCGGCCGCGGCCGTCAGCACCAGAAAGGCCGAGTAACCCTTGACGAAATAGAGAATAACCGTGGCTACGGCAGCGGCAAGGATGAATAGAGACACTACCAGATATTGCTCGTTCCCGGTCTTCTTCTTCACCGATAGGTACTTGAACAGGCAAAACAGCGCAAAGAGAATCAGGCCGCCGTATGCGACATAACCGACCAATGAAAGTGTCGACGATGCGTCGGTCGACAGCACGCCCTTGCTACCGTTGACGACCAGTTCATACACATTGCCGTACAGCGGGAATATGGCAAAGAGAAACCCGGCCAGAACATACATGTAAAGTCGCGGGATTTTCTCGAACGAAAAGACGAAGAACAGATAAAAAATGAGCACTATTGCCACCGGCAAATAGTACGGGATCTCCCCCGGTCGTGATGACAGGGCAAAAATCATATACAGTTCCAGCGCGAAGAAGGTGGCAACGGCAAACCAGGTGTGCGGACCGGCCGTATCTTTCAGAATGAAAAACAGAACGACCACCGGGATTATCAGGAAGGTGGTCATGTGAATGCCGATGCCGACAAACCCGAGGTACATAATCAACAGCAGCAAACCGTTACCGAGAGCCGTGCTCCTGTTCTTGACATATATAAGAGTCAGCCAGAGGATGGCCATTATCAGCATCATCGCCAGGCCGTACACCTCGGTTTCGACCGAGTTATTCCAGTTGGTCAATCCAAAAGCGATGAAAAACGCGCCGGCCGCGCCCCCTCCGTAGATGAGCAAACGGGTAGCGCCGGTCTTAGTGCCATCAAACCATGAACGAAGAACGCGGACCGCCACCAGATAGCCGAACAAGGCCGTAAACGACGAGGATACAACCGAGAGCATGTTCACGCGCACAGCGATATCGGCCGATGTCGGTATCAGCGCAAATAAACGACCAATCAGGACATAAAGAGGTGTTCCGGGCGGATGTGGTACACCGAGAATACTGCTGGCCGCGATAAACTCACCGCAATCCCAGAAAGAAAGCGTAGGCGCTTTAGTCAGAGTGTAGACGACCAGGATAACGAGCCAGACACAGAAACCGACGGCGGCATTGGTGATGTCAAAGTCTTTGCGGAGATTCTGATAATTCATTTTGTAGAAACCGAGCGCTGCCTCATATGTTCGGGGTCAGGACATGGTTGACCCGCCAAAAGCACTTAATATAGCCTTTTTTAACCCGTTGTCCAGATTCTTTTTACGGCGGATTTCTCCGTCGCACCGACCGCTTAAGGCTAATACTACGATTCAGCGCTTTCCATATCTTTTGCAAAGCGATCCAGGATACCGTTGATAAAACTGAATGATTGACTGGTCGAAAACGTCTTGGCCAGCTCAATGGCCTCGTTTATCACCACTTTCACCGGTATATCGGGCATTTTTTTCAGCTCGACAATAGCCATGCGGAGAATCGTCCGGTCAATGGTAGCGATGCGCCGCAGGTCCCAGTTTTCTGCCAGCCTCGCTATCTGATCGTCCGCCCACTGGGTATTGGCGGTGACCAACGTGAACAGATCACGCGCAAAGCTCAGGGTCTTTTCGGAGAGATCGTCGTTGGCAATAACGTGGTCGATTATCTCCGACGCCTCTTCCTGGCCGGACTCCAGCGCATAGAGACCCTGCAAGGCCAGTTCCCGGGCCCGGTGACGGGGTGATTGCTCCACAGCTACTCCATCTCGCGATAGAGATTCACCATCTCCGTTGCCGCAATAGCTGCATCCCATCCCTTGTTACCGGCCTTGGTTCCGGCCCGTTCGATTGCCTGGTCGAGCGTATCGGCGGTGATCATCCCATAAATGACCGGCAGGTCATGGTCCAGCGCCAGCCGCGCGATACCCTTGGATGATTCGGCCGCGATAAAATCAAAATGCGGCGTGTCACCACGGATTATCGTGCCCAGACAGATGATTGCGTCATAGCGACCGGACTTGGCCATCCGCGAGGCGGCATAGGGCACCTCGAACGCACCCGGAACATAGGCGACATCGATTTTGTCCTCGTCGGCTCCGTGCCGCTTAAGACAATCAAGCGCCCCCTCCAGAAGTTTCCCTGTCAGGAATTCGTTGAACCGGCTGACAACAATGCCAAACTTGAATGTGCTCGCGTTGAGCTTGCCTTCAAAAACCTGATAACTCATTATTGACTCCAAACCTTATATAAGATTTAAAAGATGTCCCATTTTGTCCCGCTTGGTTTGCAGGTAGCCGAGATTAAATTTGGTCGGTTCAATCTGAAGCGGTACTCTTTCCACAATTTCCAAACCGTGACCTTCCAGCCCGATCACCTTCTTCGGATTGTTGGTCATTAACCTGATCGAGGTCAAGCCGAGATCGACCAGAATCTGGGCGCCGATGCCGTAGTCGCGCAGGTCCGCCTCGAAACCGAGATCTTCGTTGGCCTCGACGGTATCGCGACCGTGTTCCTGAAGTTTGTAAGCCAGTATCTTGTTGGCCAGACCGATACCGCGCCCCTCCTGCCGCATATAGACAATCACGCCCTGTCCTTCGGCCTCCACCGTTTCCATAGCGTGATGCAACTGATTGCCGCAGTCACAGCGGCTGGAACCGAAGACATCGCCGGTAAGACAACTGGAATGTACTCTCACCAGCACGTTTTTGGCGCCCGCAACATCACCCTTGACCAAGGCCAGGTGATGGTGCTCATCAATCTGTGAGCGATACAGGTGGAGCACGAAATTGCCGTGAGCGGTGGGCAAATCCACGGTCGTGACTTTGTCAACCAGCTTTTCGGTCATGCGGCGATACGCGATAAGGTCCTTAATGGCGATCAGTTTCAGATTGTGTTCTTTGGCGAACACAGCCAGTTGAGGGACGCGTGCCATGGAACCGTCGTCATTCATTATCTCGCACAGCACGCCCATCGGTTTCAAACCGGCCAGACGGGCCAGGTCAACCGAGGCCTCGGTGTGACCGGCACGCGAGAGGACGCCGCCCTGAAGCGCCTGGATCGGAAAGATGTGACCCGGACGGCCCAGGTCTTCCGCACATGAATCCTCATCGACCAGTGTCTCAATAGTCACCGCGCGGTCGTGCGCGGAAATACCGGTAGTGGTTCCCTTAATGGCATCCACCGAGACCGTGAAGCGGGTACCGAGCAGGGCCGTATTGCGCTCCACCATCGGATGCAGTTTCAATTTCTCGATGCGTTCTCCGGTCATACAAACACAGACCAGGCCGCGCCCGTACTTGGCGAGAAAATTTACCGCTTCGGGGGTGATTTTATCGGCGGCCATAATGAGGTCACCTTCGTTCTCACGATCCTCATCATCGACCACCACCACGAACTTCCCGGCTTTGATATCCTCTATGGCGTCGGGGATGCTGTCAAACTTGTATTCGTCAGCCATTTTACCATCCACTCTCTTTCAGTTTATCCACAGTGAGTCCACTGGAGAAATGTATACCCTTGAATTTCGTAATGTATTTACCTATTAAATCGAATTCCAGATTAACCGCCTGGCCGGCTTTCAACTGACCAACGTTGGTCTCAGACGCCGTGAACGGGATCAGATTGACACTGAACCAGCCGGAGTGGGCCCGGTTGATCGTCAGGGAAATGCCGTTGATAGCCACCGAGCCTTTTTCAACCACGAGGCTGTCGAAAGCGGGGGTGTATTTCACCGCCAGTTCCAGCGATTCGCCGACCGATTTCAATGACTCGACCGTTCCCTTGTCGTCCACGTGACCGGACACAAAATGTCCACCCAGCCGATCGCCGACCTTGAGCGCCCGCTCCAGATTGATGCGCGACCCGGTACGGTAGTCGCCGAGAATCGTGGTCGCGATTGTTTCCTGCGACGCCTCGACCATAAATTTCTTATCGAATTTCTTCACCACTGTCAGGCAGCCACCATCGCACGCCACCGACTCACCCAATTGGAATTCGCCGGTATCAATCTTCGTGGCAACGGTCATGACGATATAGTTGCCACGCCGTGTCAGGTCGGTTACGGTGCCCACGTCTTCTATGAGTCCGGTAAACATCTCTATTCTCTCCGGCGCGGGTAGCCGACAAAGATATTGTCATCCCCGCAGTTCTTGAAATAATGATCATCGAACTGAATGGCTTCAGCCAGTGCTTTCGTGCCCAGGTCACCAACCGTAGAGACACCCTCACCGATAAGCTTCGGCGCCGTGATCGCGACATACTTGTCCACCAGCTCCGCCTTCAAAAACGATGTAGCCAGTTCGGCTCCGCCCTCGACAAGCAACGAGCGCATTCCGAATTCATTAGCTTTGCTCACCAGGTCACCGATCTTAACACGGCCCTGCCCGTCCGTAGCGAGACGCCAGAAGATCAGTTTGCCACCGCGACGGCGTTTGGCAAACGCTTCCACCTGCCGGGCCGGACCGGCGACGATGGTCAGGTAGTCATCGTTATCGTTGAGCAGGTGGCAGTTGCGGGGGAACTTGAGTGAATTGGTGACCACTATCCGATAAGGATTAGCTCCCCGAACATGCCGCGTGGTCAACCGGGGATTGTCGGCTCTGACCGTTCCCATGCCCACGACCAGCCCGTCGACTTCGGCGCGCATCAGATGGGCAAACTTTCGCGCCGGCTCACCGGTGATCCATTTCGAATCGCCTGAAACGGTGGCGATGCGGCCGTCCAATGTCTGCGCGCTTTTGAGCGTCACAAACGGGCGCTGCAGACGATGGTAGCCGAAGAATATATCGTTGAGAAGCATTGCCTCTCGCTTGAGCACACCCGATGTAACTTCGATACCGGCCTTCCTCAGAATCGCGGCACCGCGACCGTTGACACGCGGGTCCGGGTCCAGGACGGCAAACACGACGCGCCCAATGCCGGCTTTGATGATGGCGTCGGTGCATGGTTTGGTACGACCGGTGTGGCAGCACGGTTCCAGGTTCAGATAAAGAGTTGCCCTTTTGCAGGCCGGGCCGGCCATTTTCATGGCGATAATTTCGGCGTGAGCTTTACCTGCGGCGACATGGTGTCCGTAGCCGATAACGCGTCCTGCCTTGACCACCAGCGCCCCCACCATAGGATTGGGCCTGGTTTTCCCCCGTCCCTTTTCGGCCAGGCTCAGCACCTGTCGCATGTACTTGATGTCAACGTTCGAAACCAAAAAAAATACCCCAGAATGAATTCGGGGCATGGGCAGAAATGGACTGTTCCATTATCAAATCTTCTACCATCCGGACTTTACCGTCGGCACCTGAATTTCACAGGCTCAGCCAAAGTCGTCTGACATGTCAGAACTTGCGTTGGCTCGCGGGCTTTCACCGCCGGTCGAGGAATTTCGCCTCGCCCCGAAGATTATCTTTGGCAGTAAATATAAGCAGTTATCGGCAGATGGCAATCATTATTTTGAAAAGACTTGCCGAGGGCTCGCTCCCTGAACCAATTGTTGAACCAACTCTCTTACTTCCTTCAAATGGAACGGCTTAGCAAGTACGGCCATAATCCCATTTGCGGCCACTTCATCCTGGTTAAGCTGCGTACCCCAACCGGTGATCATGGCGATCGGCATGGTCGGATGGTTCTCGTGCGCTACTCGAGCCAGGTCCAAACCGGACATCCCCGGCATCCCCAGATCGGTTATCAGAATGTCAAACTCTTGTGCTTCAAGCGACTTTAGCGCCGCGTAAGCGTCAGGACAGGTGACCAGGGCGTGGCCGTAAAGTGAGAGCATATCGCGCAGGACTTCCCGAATCTGCTGGTCGTCATCGACAACCAGAATCTTCAGGTGATCGGATCTTTGAGCCTGGCTGCTAATATCGGAGTCGCCATCGATCGCCTCGGGGAGATCAAAGATCAGTTCAAATACAGTGCCTTTCGGCTTGTTATCGCTGACTCTAATACGCGCTCCGTGCCGGCTGATTACGCCGTGGACAATCGACAGGCTCAGCCCCGCCCCGCGCGTCGGCTTTGACGTGAAAAAGGGATAGAATATTTTAGTACGGTTCTCTCGCGAGATGCCGGCGCCGTTATCGGCGATCCTCACCACGGCGTCCTTACCGTCGGCCGTCAGCGACACCTCGACCGTCGACCCTTCGTCCGATGACTCCACGGCGTTTTCCAGTATCTTGTCGAGAGCGATCCTGAGGTCCTTCTCGTGACCCTCGATTTCCACGGGCATCGGTGGCAGGTTGACCGCGATTTCTATTCGTCTGCCCGTAGCTAGTTTACTCCAGCCGGAAGCGGCGCCATCGGCAGCACGTCGAACCACCTCGCACAGGTCGATGCGGCCGAGGTTCTTGTGCCGCACACCGATGGTATACTCCTGGATGCGCTTGATGGTGCGAGCGCCCTCCATCACCAGGGATTCGATTTTATCCAGTTCGTCGCAGAAGGTATCGTCGTCGGACTTCATTTTGATAAGTTGCAATCGACCGACCACACCACCGATAATATTGTTGAATTCGTGCGCGACGCCGGAGGTCATATCGGCCAGCGCGGCCGTGGTTTCAACATCGGCCATCCGGCCGGATGTCTTCTCTATCATCCTCTGCGCCTTGCGGATATTGCGGATGAGCAATGCGTTTCGCAAAACCACGCGCGAGAACAGGGCGAAAACGCGCAGCAACTCGCGATCATTCCGGTGAAGACCGTCGCTGACATCGGTCCAGGCCACCAACACATACTGGAAGCGCTTATCTACCGAGAACTCAATGGAAGCCACGGCCAGATTCATCTCGGTGAAACAATCACTCAGGTCGTACCAGTGATCACTTTTTTGATCGTCCGCGGTTTGCTGCCGGTATCGTTCGGCCACGATATCGGTTAGGCCAGCATGAAAGGTGGCGGGAAGTTTATCATCGATGGCGATACTTTGAGCCCTGAAACCGCCTCGCTGGGTATCACGGAAATAAAGCGAGATACCCCTCACCGGCACCACCGGAGCGAAGCGACGCACAATTTCACCGGCAACCTCCTTGAACCCGTTTTCGTTCAGTGGAATCTCGAACATGTTTATAAGCTTTGAGACCCGTCGCGAGTAATTATCCACCAGGTTCGCTTCGCGGGTAGTTGCTATAGCGTCCATGAGAATGTCGGCGATAACAGACATTTTGTCGGCCCGGCGGCTGTCGGCCCAGTTCGGTTCCTCGGCAAAATAGGCCACGATCATCCCGCTGACGGCACCGTTTTCTCGGCACGGATATTTCAGCGCATACCGGAATCCACACTTTGCCGCAAAGGCATCGCCGGCATCAACGGGGTGGGGCGTAAGTTCGGCAGACATTGTCTTGCTGTTTTTCCCGGCGGACCAACGGTTTATCAATAGATCGATATCCTCATCGGGTACATCCGCCGTGGTACTGAACGATACCGGGATGAAACTGCCGCTGTCGACATCGGCATAGAACAGAGCCACGAAATCAGACTTCAGTTCAATCGTGGCCAGGCGCGAGATATGGTCAATCTGCGAGATTATGCGTCGCAGCTTGCTGCTCATGTTCAGTTGAAAATAGCGTTGCAGCAAATCGGTAGATGATGTCATGTCAGTTGTCCCCCTCCGCCGAATCATGAGTCGGGTCAGATTCGCCTATCTCCGTCCTGCGACGGACAATAGGAAAACTGACCTCGCAGGTTCGGTTACCTATGGTACGGTAACATACCGAAAGCGGTGACGCTTCTTTCCGCAATGACGTCCGTTCATCCTCGACCACGGCGTGATCGCCGAAAAGCCGGCTGAGCAGGTCCTCAAGTCCCAGGTGACCGATAAGGTTCTTATCGAAACGGATAATAACTACGTCTTGCGCGGTATCGAGTGAAATAGCGAATGACCCGGAGCAGATGGCTTCGCTCATCAGGCTGGTCAGGAAAAGAAAGACGTAGTCAAAGATATCCCGGCGTGCGATGACACAATCCGGGTAGTCATTTTCATCAACCTGGAAATTAAACGATATATTCTTGGTGTCTCTTATCTGGCGATTGTAACCCCGGATAATGGTCGGCAACGTCGCTATGAGATCCCCGGCGGGGACCGCCCGAGCCATGTCTTCCTCGCCAACCGTGCACAATTCACGAAGTTGCACCAGGCACAGCGTGAGGTCATCGGCAGCTTTTTCAATCTTCCCGGATCCCGACTGAATCGCCTCGGTCGACCGTTCCCGATGGGGACGCGCGGCCAGGCTGTCGAGCAGATCGGCCTGCCCCATTATCACCGACAGAAGACTGCGTATATCATGGAAGTAGCCGTCGGCCAGCTTATTTATTGTTTCAAACCGCCGCATGACATCCGGGTACGCCTCAATAGAGGCGGTCTCAGACGATGTGGCGGTTACGATATCGTTTTTGACTGCATCCATAGTGCAGACACCCCTTATTCCTCAAGAAGTTTCATAAGTTGCAGGACCATTCATTGCCGATACAGGAGACCGTCACTTCACTTCCGCCTCAGCGAAATAATCGCTTATACGCCGGGCCGACCGATCAATAATCGATAGATAGTGTTCGAGATTCCTTTCGGGACGATCCGACGTTTTTATCAGTTCCACCGAACCGAAGATTCCAGTCAGGGCAGATTTCATCTGGCCTCGCAGTTCTCCGTCGGGCACGTCCGTAGCCGTTAGCCTCGACGGCGTGTCCCGATGCAGAACCGCTGCCTCCCGACGGTAATCCAGAAGAATCGACACTGACAGAGCCGCGGCTACCGCCTCGACAAACTCTCTCTCACCCTCCAGCGATTCCATTTCATCAGCCGGCCGCGAGTCGGCCAGACTTATCACCGCCACGACGCGGTCGGAGACTTTGATCGGCACCAACAGAGCCTGGGAGAGTCCCGGCATGAATGCCTGGGCAATTTCTATTTCGGTCATCCCTTTCTCGGTATCGGCCTGGTCAATCGTGACCGTGCGTCCTTTCTCACGAACTATTCGGTGCCAAGGCATGAGCGAGAGAATCATGTGGCCCTCGGCGGGCGTGATATTGTCTGATTCATGTTTGCGCAGCATGGTGCGGGAGGTCAGGAAGGTCCCTTCGGCGTCAAAGGTTGACACGCGCACCATCACCGGGTGCAATTCGTCAAAGATGGCCGTGGCCGCTTTTTGAAGCATCTCGTGAATGCCGTGGGTTTGGCTCAGGTTGATCGTGGTATCTCTCAAGGCTGCTGAGCGTCCGCGTCCGGCTGACAAGTTGCGCTGGTAGCGGTCGGAAACCACCAGTTCACCCATCACCGGAGCGATGGCCTCCAGAACTGTCGCTTCCCTGGCCGCATAACTTCCGGACTCTTTCGAAGCCACCGTGAGAACACCTTCCACCACGCCGGTCACCGTCAAAGGAACACATACCACCGACTTCATGCCGCTGTTGGCGACAAGTTGATCGGCGAATGAGTTCTCCCCGGCGAGAGTATCTTTGATCACGAGCGACTCTCCGGCGCCAATGCAACTGCCGTGTATCCAGTCAGCGTTGATGCCTATTTCGTGGAGCACCGTGCGGTTGGTACCCATCGAGTAACGCTGATTACCCTGGACATTGGACAGCACCGTCACCGATATCAGGTCGGCCGGCATCCGTTCACCGACAAAGGTGGCCAGCCGAGCGACATGCTCCCTGAACGACGCTTTTCGGTCCATCGTTTGAACCAGACGACAGTGATCCTTTTCGAGGGAGTTTCGGAATTCCTGCAACTGTCCGTTACGGTCGAGTTGTATCTTACGGCCGATGATGTCGGTTATAACCTGCAAGTTGATGCGGTCGTCATTGTCCACTTCGCAATCCGGTTTGGTCCAGGCGAGGAAGAATCCAGCCGGTTTGTCATCGACCAGAATCGGTTGAATTATTTCCGGACGACGCAGATCACTCGGTGTGTTCCTCATAAAATCCTGGTCGACCAAACGACCGCCGTCACGGGGCTTATCCAACAGGCGGGTGTCAAATTCGATCTGCCACAGTGAGGCAGACTCGAGCGGCGCTTCGCCCGCCGATGAAACGAACGTGACCTCTTTTCTTGCTCGCGAATACAGATACACCGCACCGAACGAAAGTTCGTAGTCACTGACCATATGTTCCAGCGTGCGACTGAGAATAGCCGGCAGGCGTGATTCCACCTTGATCAGCTGACCGACCTTCTTGATCAGTTCCAGACGGTGTATTCGCTGCCGGTTGTACTTGCGGTACGTCTGGGACAGTGGCAGCCAGGTCGATATTCCGCTGGCGAGCAGTATGGTGCCGGAGATTATTCCTATCCAGGCAATCAGGCGAAACGACAGAGGATCGGACAGAAACGGTATACCAGACAGCATGCCCATGTTGAAATGCAGGTTCAACAGTGAAACCACTGCCAACAATGCTATGCCACCGGACATATACCGGTAACCATCCTTATCTTCAGAACTGATAACATCTTGTAATCTGGAGATCAGTACCATCGCCGCAACCAAAAAAAGCACCGCTCCAAAATCGAACCATAAAGTTCCCATAATGGACTCCGCTATTCTGTCTAACTTATTACTATTTATTTGATTATCGGCACAAACCGAGCCCGGCTTAGGCCTCCGGGAGATTTTGGCCCTACCCCAACAGACTGTTGCCTTATCCCCACTATTTTGGGTTGCCAGAGGCCGGTCGGTTCGCCGGCTAAACCACTGTTTCCTGTTGGCTAAAAGGCACTTACGCCAGCGAGTCAAAAGCGGGCATCGGCTTTGCAATGACTACAAGCAACACGCAAACTTTGACTTCGACTCAGTAGCTTAGGAGGAGGTTTAGATGACTCTGACAAGATTTGTTGGAATAGCGATAGCTCTGGCGATCCTGATCATCGTAGGACTCACCAGTTGTTCTGATGATTCCGTAACCGTAGCCCCCACTGACAATGTAACTACGACCACCAGCGCCGTGATGACATATTTCCCGCTGGATGAGGGTTACACGTCCATTTATTCCATCAAGGGGACCGATGGAATCAGCCGTACGGTTACTTTCCGGGTCGGCGATGAAATTTCGACGCTGGACGGAACGGTTATTGAGTGGATTTCGAACGATCCCAAGACCGGACTGGACACCGGTTTCTTCCAGGTGACATCGACCGCCATATACTATCGCGAGAATATCACCTCGGCACCGGAAAAAATTCTCCAATTGCCATTGAGTCCTGGACAAACCTGGGATCGGTTCGAGGATTCCGATGTGAAGATCACGACTGATTTCAAAAGCTTCGATGATGTTTTAATCGAGGGCGCAAAAACGGACTATGTTCTCGACACAACCGTCATCAGCATCTACGCCACCTATAAAAACCTGCCAATCATCGGTGAAGCGATCATGACAGTCGAAGAGGCCGGTCCTCTTCAATTGACCAATGGTGATTACTACACAGCGGCCTACCGGATATCAACCGAAACCGCCGGCGTACTTACCAACTACTATTGGTTCGTTCCGGGCGTGGGACTGGTCAAATATGTAACCGGTGCTACCGACGACAATCCTGCCAACGGGGACGTTGTCGGAGAGCTTATGGAATACGGATTTCAACCACAGTAGTAACTGCGATCAAACGAAAAAGCCGAGCGCCTGCTCGGCTTTTTTGTGTTTATTTGTGGAACAGTTCTGATTTAACCACGCGGCCGTAATTTTTGAAGTGGAGCTTGGCCAGTTTGGGCAGTACCTCCGGACCGAAGCGCGCCACAATTTCCCGACCGGCCCGGTCGACCGTCGAGGACGCCCCCCGGGGAATCTCATACTTATAGTCAGTTGAAAGTTGGTCGATAGCTCGAAGAAATGCTGCCCTCGCCAAAATCGATGCCGCCGCCACCTGCACGATGTTTTCCCCCCGCTCAATCTGGTGCAGTTCTATCGTCTGCTGGTGTAGCGTCAACTCTCGCTCGATAAGCTCCGCTTTACCAAACTTGTCCGATATGGCCACTTCAGCATCATTGCCCGCCAGGACATCGACAATAGCTTCGGCATGGCCCGCCGCCAGCAGCTTGTTGAGGTTTTTTATCTGCTTGTAGCGTCGGTTGTACTCATCGGGCATGATGCAGATAACGGCATGGGGATATATTTCGCGCAGATATTCGTCGATGCCCAGGAGTTTCTTGTTGGCGATCAGTTTACCGTCCCTGACACCGATTTCCCTGAGTTTCTCCCGGTCAGCATCGGCCGCCAGAAAAGCAGCGATAACAAGGGGACCGAAAAAGTCACCCTTCCCGGATTCATCGACGCCGATGACTCTCCGCCGTGCCGTCATCGACTAATTGGCACGTTCCAGGTAGGCACCCGTTCTGGTATCCACCTTGACTCGGTCACCTTCCTTGATAAACGGCGGGACCTTGACCTCCAGCCCGGTGGAAAGCGTCGCCGGCTTGGTGATATTGGAAACGGTGTCCCCTTTGACGGACGGTTCCGTCGAGGTAACTTCGAGGATCACCGAGGCCGGCAAGTCCAATGACAGCGCCTCGTTATCGAGAAACAGAACCTTGTATTCCTCGTTCTCAATCAGGTACCACTTGGCATTGCCGAGGTTGTCGGCCGGGATAGCGACCTGCTCGAACGTTTGGGTATCCATAAAATTGAATTCATTGCCGGAGTCGTACATGTACTGCATCTTCTTCGCTTCCATATCAGGGGGCTTGAAGCTGTCATTTGAAGAGAATACCTTCTCCACCACTGCTCCGGTCTTGATGTGTTTCAGCTTGGTGCGGATATTGGCCTTGCCGCGCCCCATCTTGAAATGCTGAAATTCGACCACGTAATAGGGTTCTCCATCAACGATAATCCGCAAACCACGCCTGAAATCGGAAGGTGAATGCATGTTTCCTCCTTAAGAATTTAGACCTCGAATATAACAGAAAAGAGGAATGGGCCAAGCGTTTTTCTACGACCGTACCGGATGCACCAGCGGTTGCGAAAGCTCGGGTTTGACCTCTGACGGCAGAATAATAGAGAAAACCGTTCCCTCACCCACCGTTGACGCCACGGACAGGCGCCCGCCGTGGGCATCGATAATTCTCCCTGCCAGGGGCAGGCCCAGCCCGGTACCTGAAGGATTGGATGAAAAGAAGGGGGTGAAAATCTTGTCCAGATTTTCGTTGGGAATACCACTGCCGGAATCGGCGATTTCCAGCAGTATCGAACCGTCGGCAGTACCGGCCTCAATGCGAATCTCTCCCCCACGGCCCTGGTAGGCATTGACGGCATTGTCGATGATGTTGGAGACGGCCTGCTTAAACAGTAATCGATCCAGCTCGATTTCCAGCCGGGAGTCACACCTGAGGTCAAAGCGAATGTTGTGGCAATCGGGGCGGACTTTCACAGCTTCGATGATTTCGTTCATCAATTCGTGCAGCATAGTTAATTGCGTCTGAGGCTGCAATGGCCGGGCAAATTGCAGAAACCGCTGGATAAGAGTCTCCGCCTCTTTCGCCTCCTGCTGGAGGGCGGCGACGCAGTCGGTGGAAAGGGAATGGCGACTGAGCCGCTTCTTGACCAGATTGCCATAACCCAGGATAGCTCCCACGGAGTTGCGAAGCTGGTGGGCCAGCCCAGCGGCCATTTCACCCAGAGCCACCAGGCGATTGTTGGCCTCAAGCTCCGAACGCAACCGTTCCAGTTCGGTGCGATCATTAATCAGGATACAGGCCCCGATTACCCGGCTCTTGTCATCGTAAATCGGCGAGGCTATGACCCCCAGCACAAGCGGCTCCTGGGCGGCCATATTGTAAGTCAACTCCTGATACGGCTGACTCTGACTACTCCTGAGAGTGCCGGTAACCAGCTTGTCCAGGTCACTGCCGAAAGCTATCACGGTGTTGATATCCATGCCCATCGCACTTTCGCCATCGGCGTGCAGTAACCGGGCGGCTGCGGCGTTGATACTTAGGATCCTGCCATTGACGTCAACGGTCAGAATTCCCGACGTGATGGATGACACCAGGTACTCATTGAATTGTTCGAGCCGGTCGGCCTTGTTGGTTATAGCTTTGTTGAGCCTGAGCAGTTCTGATTCTTTTTCCTTCAACTCCTGAATAATCCGGTCATAGTCCGCCACCAACGCTTCGACATCATCGCTATCGCCACCGACATCCCTGCCAGCCTCAATCGCCTGCTTCTTGATTCGTTTGAAGGGCGAAATGATATACCTCGACAACAACAGATACAAAACCAAGATTATGACCATCGACGATATGCTGAAAATCAGGATGACTTTGCCGGAGCGGTCGAGATAAGCCAGTACCGGCGTCCGTTTTGAGATAATCAGAAGTTTCTTACCGGTAGCCGACGAGAACGGATAAATGTAAAGATACTCCTGTTCCGGCCCTCGGATCGGTCGATAAAAATCGGAGTCGAGCAGATGATCGGCCACGACGGCGGCCCGCCCGGGTGCGAGCCTGGCAGTATTGGCGGCCAGCCATTTTCGGTTGGCTAAAACGTCTGCCTCATCCGGTGGCTTGTCGATCAACGTTACACTGCTGAGATTATGAATAACCTTGAGTTGCCGCTGCAGCGAATCACTGAGCGTGTTGGCTTGAGATATCTGCAGGTTACGGGAAATTACCAGGCCGTCGTTTTTGAAATCCGCCGCCGCCTGGGTGCGCTTGCCCTCCCAAACATGATAAATGACATAGTTGGAGCAGACATTGAGCAACAGCAGAACAAAGATTATGATGAACAGGCCGAGTTGAACAACTGACTCGAATTTCCTACTTTGAGTTCGCATAGTTTCAAACTAACTGTCACCCTGCTCCGGCCGGCGTTGAAATTCCGTTCAGTGAATACCCACAATGTTGGTCACATAGAATCCGATTATCCGTTCGCCGTAGATGACGGCTACCGCCGCCGCCAGTGCCAGAAACGGTCCGAATGGAATCATCCGAGTCTCTCTCACGCGAGCCGAGAAAAACATAACCACCACCGACACCACCAGGCCTATCACCGCCGAGGCCATAAACACAAACAGGACCTTCTGCCAGCCCAGAAACGCCCCGAGCATGGCAGCCATCTTGATGTCTCCCCCGCCCATCGACTCTTTCTTAAACAGCCAGTCACCGAGCAAAGCAATAGCATACAACGAACCACCACCAACCAACATGCCTGTCAGCGCAGGCAGAATCCCAATCCCCTCAGGCAACAATGAGAAAGCCAGCCCGATTCCGATACCCGGCAGCGACACTACATCGGGGATGATTTGGTGATCGAGATCAATGAAGAATATCACCAACAGCATCACGGCCAGCACGGCATAGGATGCCATGGTAAAACTGGCCCCATACTGCCAGTAAAGGTAGACGAAAAACAGGCCGCAGAGCAGTTCCACCAGCGGATACCGCAGTGATATTCTTGCCTGGCAGAAGGCACACTTGCCGCGCAGAAAAAGAAAACTCAACAGCGGGATATTGTGATACCACTTCAGCCTATTGGCGCAATTCGGACAGATAGATCGTTCCATGATGAACTTCATTTTCCGTGGCAGGCGGTAAATCACCACGTTTAGAAAGGACCCTACGGCCAGACCGAATACACCAAGCCATATAAGAACAAACGTTGTCATGCTAATGTTATCGGAAGAAAGGCGATTATCTCAACTCGCCGAGTAGATGCATCACCAGGGCGCAGGCTGCCGGTCCGGCCGTTTCCGTGCGCAGAATTCTATCGCCAAGGGATACGCAGACAAACCCGGCCTGCATAGCCGCCTCCAGCTCATCATCGGAGAAGCCGGATTCCGGCCCGACCAGTATGGAAACCCTCTTGACAGAATCGCTTTCAGGCAGGGCCTGATCGAGGCTGAGACCTGTTTTCGACGGAAGAAACAGGAGATTGGGAGATTCGGTGTCTGTTTCCGCAAGATAGTCCGCAAACGTGGTCGGAAGCGAAATATCGGGGCGATAGGCGCGCCTGCACTGCTTTATCGCCGCCATCGCCACCTTCTCCAGGCGTCTCTGTTTCGAGGCAGCCCGCCTGGGGTCATCGATTTTGACTTTGGATTTCTCGGAAATGATCGGCACGAACCTTTTGACGCCCAGTTCGGTCCCTTTTTGAATGACGGTGTCAAATTTGTAATTGGTGGAAAGTCCGGCCGCCAGCGTCAGGCGCGCGGTCGGCTCACCAAAATTGCGGACTTCGGAATGCACCCCCACCGTAACTTTCGTCTTCGGCCGGATGCTGAGAATTTCACCACGGAATGCCTTACCCAGGCCATCGACCACCACCACCTGGGCGGGTGGTTTCAACCTCATGACGATGACGGCATGATGGCTCTCGATGGCATCGAGTGTGATTACTTTATCATGACATGCTTCCGGCGAGGCATAAAAAATGGGTGGTTGCATACTTCAACCTTTTGACACAATAACGGTCCGCCACTCGGCGTCGGTCAGAATCTCAAAGTTTACCAGGCCTCTCCCTTTCAGAGCAGCCTCGATATCAGGCATATCCTGCACCAGCAGGCCAGAGAGTACCAGAACACCTCCATCACAGGTCAAGGCGTCAAGACGCTCCAACATCTCCAGAATAGTGCTCTTAATGATATTGGCGCAGACAAACTCATACGGCACATCGCCGGCGCAGACCTCAATTGACCCGCAAATGATTTCATACGGCGCGGTCGTGTTGTTTATCCGGAAGTTCTCAAGGCTGTTATCAGCGGCGATGGGGTCGTAGTCGATTGCCTTGATGCCGGCGGCCTGCATCTTGTCGGCCAGGATGGACAGAATGCCAGAGCCGCAGCCCACGTCCAGAAAGCGCATACCGGGTTTGAAATAACCGCGTACAGCCCGAAGGCACCCACGCGTTGTCTCATGTTTACCGGTACCGAAAGCCATCTTCGGTTCGAGAATAATATCATACTTCGCCCGCGGTGTCGTCTCATCCCACGATGGTCGTACCACGATATCATCGCCGATTGTTATCGCTGTGACTGATTTGCGGTACTCGTCTTCCCATGAAGTGTTCTTAACAATGCGCGACTTTATATCCGGGGGTTGCGGCATCGTTGGCGAATCCAGAGCTGACAGAAACGTACTGAGAGGGGTGCGGAAATCACGATCGGTATTCTGGGGAATGTAGAACTTAATCCCGACGTACCGGGAACCTTCCTCTTCTTCCAGAACGATGCCATTGGAGATGTTATCAATTATGAAGTTACAGACCGCATCGGCGTGAGGACGGGGGACTTCCAGCGCAACTTCGATATAAGCGTCGACTCTGTCCGATGTTTTGTTCATACTCCCAGCGTTTCGCGGAGTTTTTCAAAAAAGGATTTGTCACCTGACGGCGGTTTGAATGACTCCGCGTTTTGGAGTTTCGCCAGAAGCTGCTTTTCATCGCCAGTGAGCTTGGTGGGCACCCAGACAATCATCCGCACCAACTGATCACCGCGGCCGCTCCGATTGAGATGCCCGATTCCCTTGCCACGAAGTTTGAGAATCTTGCCGCCTTGAGTTCCGGCCGGGACCTTGAGAGTCGCCGTACCGTCGAGGGTGGGCATTTCTATCTCGCCGCCGAGCGCGGCGGTCGTGAATGAGATAGGCGTCTCGCAGATAACATGGTCGCCGTGCCGGGTGAAGATATCGTGTTCCTGCTCGTCGAAAATAGCTATCAAATCACCGGCCTCACCATTTTGGGGAGCGACATTGCCCATGTCGTCGATAGTCATATAGTTGCCGCTGCTGACGCCGGCCGGGACCTGGATGTTGACCGTGGAAGAGCCTCTGACTCGCCCCTCGCCGTTGCAGCCCTTGCAGGGGTCGGCGATAATCTCACCCGAGCCGCGGCACATATTGCAGGCGGTCACCTGCTGGACCGAGCCCAGGAAGGTGCGGGTAACCGTGCGCACCTGCCCGGCCCCTTTGCACTGGGGACAGGTCTTGCGCGATGATCCGGCGGCGACACCGCTGGAATCGCAGACGTCACAATGCACCATCCGCTTGACCTTGATCGATTTATCCACCCCGTGGGCGATTTCTTCGAGCGTTAGCTTGATTCTGATGCGAAGACCCTCGCCGCGGTTGCGACGTCGCCGGCCGCCACCACCGCCCATGCTGAAGAAATCTTCGAACATGGATCCGCCACCACCACCGAAATCACGCATGAAGGCTCGAAGGGCGTCGCCAATATCGAAACCCTCGAAGCCGCCGAATCCACCGAACCCGGCTCCCTGCCCCATGCCGGCGTGGCCGTACTGGTCATACATCTGCCGCTTCTGGGG
>JAUXCD010000037.1 GCA_030619085.1 Candidatus Zixiibacteriota bacterium | reverse complement strand
TTCCATAGTTATTTCAAATACTCGTTCATCCGCCATCTGCCTTCGCCGCTGGACCGGTTTCTGTCCGGCTTGGCTCAGTCCGGCTGGCGGGTCGTCGGCGCGAGGGCCTGGGTTATACTGGTGATGTCAGTTCTGGTCGGCGCATTGAGCCACTTTTTCTGGGATGCTTTCACTCATCCCACTGGTCAGATCGCCTCGCACTGGCCGCTACTTCAGCAGAAAATTATGCTGTTGGGACAGCCGAGATTGGTCTGCCGGATACTGCAGCACGCCAGTACCGTAGCAGGGACTTTGATGATCGTGTTATATGCCATAAAAGGTGACATTGTTCCGGAGGCGGAAGTCATCGAAGACAAAGCGGCAGCGAGGGAGAAGTGGATGTTTTGGCTGCTGGGCGGGATTGTTGCACTCGGCTTCGCAATGGCCGCAGTTATGATCTATAACTCGCTCTTTCGCTGGGGCCTGCAGCTCGGCCACAACTGGTTTTTAGCTATGCAGACCTTCGGGCTAAGTATATGGGCGGGCTTTTTCTACTGGACTATAATCTATGGCCTGGCGAAGCGGCAGTCGGCCTTTGCATCAGCAAAGACTAAGGAATAAACTTCAGATTCGAAGCGCCCCGGTCAGACAGGAAATGGTAATGCAAGTGGTCAACTTCCTGGCCGAGGCCGTTGTTGATAATCACCCGAAAATGGTCCGCTATCTCAAGCCGGTCGGCCACCAGCTTGACGGTGCGGTCGAGCATGGTCAGAATCTCCGGCGGGGTGGAGTGGAAGTTTTTTGTCTCGATCTTGGGAATCAACAGCAGGTGAACGGCAGCTTTGGGGCGATGGTCGGCAATAACGATAACCTCGTCATCCTCGTAGAATATCTTCGCGGGCAGTTCCCGGTTGATTATGCGCGTGAATATCGATGGCATGGCTTGAAATTAGCAAATGATGAAGCCCGTGCCAATCATTTATTTGGCGATACCCGATAACCAGTTCACTTGCCAAATGCGATGACATTTATTAAATTCTAATGTTGTGGTCGAAAACGACAAGCTCTCTGAAAAAAGCGATTGAGTATATAGGAGGCTGAGGCGATGTCCGGTCATTCAAAATGGTCAACTATCAAGCGCAAAAAAGGCAAGGCCGATGCCGAGCGCGGGAAGATCTTTACGCGGCATATCAAGGAAATAACTATCGCGGCGCGCGAAGGAGGCGGTGACCCCGAAGGTAACCCCCGTTTGCGCACGGCTATCAATGCCGCCAAAGCCGCCAATATGCCGGCCGACAACATCAAGCGGGGTATCCAGAAGGGCACCGGCGATCTGCCGGGCGTAACCTACGAATCACTCGTATATGAAGGCTACGGACCGGCCGGTGCCGCCATTCTGATGGAAGTGATGACCGATAACAAAAACCGCACCGTGGCGGGAATCAGACACCTCCTGAGCAAGTACGGGGGTAACCTGGGCTCCAACGGCTGCGTAGCCTGGATGTTCGAAAAGCAGGGCGTGATTACTATTGATTTCGATGCTGCCGACGAGGACACCCTCATGGAAGTGGCCACCGAGGCCGGAGCGCTGGATATTCAGAGCGATTCCGGTTCGTTTGAAATCGTGACCGGTCCAAACGACTTGGAGACTGTAAGGGCGGCTATTGAGGCCAAAGGGATCGAAATGGTCTCGGCCGAAGTTATTATGCAGCCCAACAATTCGGTCAAGATCGAGAAAGAATCGGAAGCCAGCTCGATGCTGAAGCTGTATGAATTACTCGAGGATCACGACGACGTTCAGAAGATTTACGCCAACTTCGATATCGATGAGGAACTGCTCGAGAAGTTGGCCTAACCGACGTGAAATCTCAATTCTTTTCCAATGCCAAAGGTCTGCTTATTGATCTCGATGGTGTGGTCTATGTGGGCGATGGAGCCATCGACGGTGCGGTAGAGACTATCAATTGGCTCAAAGAGAAAAGCCTTGCTTGCCGCTTTTTGACGAACACCACTACTCGCTCTCTGGCTTCCCTGCACAGCAAGCTCACCGATTTGGGATTGCCGATTGACAAACAGGAGATCATCAGCGCCACCTATGCCGGGGTTTTATACCTTCGCCAGCAAGACCGGCCTTCCTGCCATTTGCTCCTGACCGATGACCCGAAAGATGACTTCGCCGAATTTCCCCAAAACGACATCAATCCCAATTACGTGGTCGTAGGCGATCTGGCCAAAAGTTGGAGCTACGATGTCATGAACCGCGCTTTCAATATGATCCTGGGGGGTGCCAAACTTTTAGCTCTCCACAAGGGGCGGTACTGGCAGACGGAAGAAGGACTTCGCATGGACATCGGGGCTTTTGTGGCCGGACTGGAGTATGTGACGGGACAGGAGGCGGTCGTAATCGGCAAGCCATCGCCGCAGTTCTTTCGGATGGCTCTGAGTGATATGGGGCTGACCGCAGATGAGGTCGTGATGATCGGCGATGACATTCACAACGATATCGGTGGAGCGCAAAAAGCCGGGCACAAAGCGGTGCTGGTGCGGACGGGGAAATACCGAAGTGACCTGGTGGAGCAGTCCGGCATCGAGCCGGACCTGGTGATCGATTCGATCGCGCAGTTGCCTGACTACCTGTGATGTGCTGCTTTATGTACCGGCGGCCAGCATCACATCTTACCTCTTTTTTGTTGATAAAACGGAACCTGACAGCTATATGAACCATATGCGTGTACTTGGGATAGATCCGGGACTGAATATCACCGGTTACGGTATTATCGAGAGTGACGGCACTTTGCCGGTCATTGTCGAGGCGGGCATAATCAGGACCCGCGAGAAGGGTACTATGGAAACTCGCCTTCTGGAGATAGCCCGTGAGCTAACCGCGATCATCGCGCAGTTCGAACCGGACGCGGTGGCGGTGGAGAATCTGTACTCGCACTATGAACATCCGAAAACGGCCATCATCATGGGCCATGCCCGCGGGATTATTTTTCTCAAGGCGGCCGAGGCCAACCTTCCGGTATATCCCTATGCCGCCACGCGAATAAAGAAATCCCTGACCGGTAATGGCCGGGCTTCGAAAAGGCAAATGCAGTTGATGATCTGTTCGACCTTTGGCCTTAAGAAGGTCCCGGAGCCACCGGATGCTGCCGACGCCCTGGCGGTGGCGCTGTGCCATTGTCGCGCTAAGGTAGAGAAAAGGACGGCCCTGGTATGATCAGTCGCATTAAAGGCACGCTCTCTCAGGTGAGCGATTCGTCCGCTGTGGTGGAAAACGGTGGTGTTTTCTACCGCATCATGGTCCCATCGGCGCTGGCCGACCGTTTGAAAGATAATGGCCAGATCGGGCAGGAGATAAGTTTTGATACCATCTATTACATCGAGGCCGGTGACCGGAAATCAAATCACTACCCTCGACTGGTAGGTTTCACCGATCCGATCGATCGGGAGTTCTTCTCGCTATTCACACAGGTGCCTGGCCTGGGGGTGAAGAAGGCGCTGCGCTCGCTGGTGTTGCCGATCAAAGACATCGCCACCGCCATCGAGAACAAAGATGCCAGCACCCTGGGGCAGCTTCCGGGCGTAGGGGGGAGACTTGCCGAAAAGATTATCGCCGAGCTAAATGGCAAGACGGCCAAGTTTGCCCTGTCGCGGGCAGATCAACCGCTGGCCAACACAAAGACCTCCGCTACGGCAGCTCCTTTCCAGGAGGACGCGCTGGAGGTTCTCTTGCAGCTTCAGTACAAGCCCAATGAAGCCAGGCTGATGATCGACTCGGCTGTGAAAGCGAACCCAAAAATAGGTAGCGCGGAAGACCTGATTTCCTTTATTTTTAGAAACGAGCAGAAAGGTCTGTCCGGCTCGTAGCGGCACTTTAGCCTGACGAGCCCGCCCTGATTCCAGGATTGTTATGAGCAGAGAAAGAATAGTCACCGGCGAGCCGATTAACGGCGAAGAAGAATCCCTGCAAGTTTCCCTGCGACCAGATTGTCTCCGCGACTATGTGGGGCAGAATGAGTTACGCGGCAAACTTGAAGTAGCGCTTCAGGCCGCGTCGGGCCGCGGTGAGGCTATGGAGCACACTCTTTTCTATGGTCCTCCCGGTTTGGGAAAAACCACGCTGGCTCATATCATTGCCAAAGAAATGGGGGCGACAATATTTGCGACCTCCGGTCCCGCCCTTCAGCGCACCGGCGATTTGATGGGCATCCTGACCAATTTGTCCGACCGCGACATTCTGTTTATCGATGAAATACATCGCCTCTCACCGATCATCGAGGAGTTTCTTTACCCGGCCATGGAGGATTTCAAGGTTGATTTCGTGGTCGATAAAGGCGCTTTCGCCAAGGTCATCAATGTGCCGCTGAAACAGTTCACGCTGGTGGGGGCCACAACCCGGGCCGGGATGCTTTCGGCGCCGCTTCGCGACCGTTTCGGCCTGTTTTACCATATTGATTTCTACCCTCCGGAAGACCTTCGGGAAATCATCCTGCGTTCGTCGAAATTGTTGGAGACGGAGATTTCATCGGAGGCGGCAAAGGTCATTTCACACCGCTCTCGCGGCACACCCCGTATCGCCAACCGGTTGCTGCGGCGGGTGCGCGATTACACCGAGGTCAAGGGGAACGGCAAGGTGGGTGAGCAGATGGCGAAGGTGGCGCTGGACACGGAGGGGATTGACGCGATCGGGCTGGACAACCTTGACCGGAAACTGCTGAAAGTTATTATCGAATACTACCAGGGCGGTCCCGTCGGTATCGAAGCGCTGGGGGCGACCTTGAACGAAGAGGTCGATACCCTGGTGGATATGGTCGAACCGTACTTACTGAAGATTGGCTTTGTCCAGAGGACAAAGCGTGGACGGATGGCGTCATCAAAGGCGGCCCAACATCTTGGCCTGCATCTTCCCGGCAATGCCGCCCAGGAGAATTTGTTTTAGGATGAGCGAAATAAGTTACAAGGTTCTGTTGCTGTTTCTGGTGTTGCACCGGCTAATCATGCAGCAGGAACACGTGGTCCTGACCGAGGAGTTCCAAAGTCTCGAGGCGTTGATCACAGAGAAACTGGCGGATTATCAGCAGACGCTGGGTCATAAACTGGATGTTTCTGAGCTTGATCTGTCGAAGGTCTTCACCCAGTACCTCGAGTTCAAATGCGCCGGCAAGGAGCCGGTTCTGGAAAGCAATGTACAGACGGAAATTTACGGCCTAATCAGTTCCGTCCTCGGTCATTGAGCCTTTCACACCGTTTTCGGGCAGCGCACTTCCGGGCGGGCGTGACGTCCGGAACAACCGAACTCTACACTCCGAGGCTGTCATAAGATGCCCGACAAAGACATAAGACTTCTGATTCAGGCGTTGGGCGGTCAACTGTTCGAAAAACAGTCGGACCCAACCGGCACGGTGGCTATGCTGATCACCGAGACGGTCAGGTTTCGCGATAAACTGAAGGACGAAACGGGCGAAGTTCTCACGGTCAGCGATACCCGGGTTGCGCTCGATGCTCTGGAGAAGCATCTCAACGGGGATCCACTTCCCAAGAACCTAACCTCAGAGCAAAAGACCCTCACCCAGATCTGGGTCGACCGCCTGACCCTCTTCAAATAGAGCCGCCGGCGGTATTCTCTTTTCAGTCACAATCAATGGGTGACACGGCGTCGTATTCATGCTACATTCCCGATCGGAGTCATGACTTGAAACGTTAAGGACAACATGAAACTAAGTCTGTTTGATTATGACCTACCGCCGGAAATGGTCGCGCAATTCCCGGCCCGCAAGCGTGATGAATCCCGCTTGATGGTGCTGGACCGTTCGTCTACCGATACGGAGATACTGCCATTCAAGCGCATTTTGGATTATCCCCAAAAGGGGGATGCCCTGGTAGTCAACAATACCAAGGTGTTCAAGGCGCGGCTTTTTGGTCACCGCGCGACCGGCGGCAAGGTGGAGGTTTTTCTGGTTCGCAAGGTGGATGGAAAGCCGGATGAGACCTGGGAGGCGTTGATCAAACCATCGCGCCGCGTTCATCCGGGGGAGTCGATCCGGTTTTCATCGCATTCGGTCAACATGGCGCAGCATGTCGAGGGCGGCCGCTGGCTGGTTCAATTTGACTCCAAAAGTCAGAGGGAAAAAACTATAGCCAAAGATGGTCATGTCCCGCTGCCGCAATACATCAAGCGCGACGACATCACCAGTGATATTCGGCGGTACCAGACGATGTTTGCCCGTAAAACCCACGAAGGCGCGGTGGCGGCGCCGACAGCTGGGTTTCATTTTACCAAGCCGGTAATTGACAAGCTCAAAGCGCGGGGAGTGAAACTCATCGAAACCACCCTGCATGTCGGCCCGGGGACCTTCAAGCCGGTGCAGACGGATGATATCGAGCAGCACTATGTTGACCCGGAGTTCGCCGAACTGAAACCCCAGGCAGCCCGCAGAATAAACGCAGTGCGCGCGCAGGGCGGAAAGATTTACGTGGTTGGCACCACCAGTGTCAGAACGCTGGAGTCGGCTCCTTTCGAAAACAATGAGATTCAGCCGTTCGCGGGTTTCGTTGACCTGTATATCAAACCCGGCTTCAAGTTCAAAATTACCGATCATCTGGTGACCAACTTCCACCTGCCTAAATCATCGCTGATGATCCTCGTCAGTGCCTTCGCCGGGCGTGAGCCGATTCTCCGGGCGTACCAGAAGGCCATTGAGGAGCAGTTTAGATTCTATAGCTACGGCGATGCCATGCTAATTTTGTAGCCAGACTCTAAAATTCCCAACCGGTAACTCAAGTTGACTTGGGCCTGTGACCACAGTTATATTTAATTCCGTATGAAAGCAGCAGCCATCATCGTTGCCGGAGGAGCCTCGCTCCGCTTTGGGGGTGATATTCCCAAGCAGTTTCGCGAAGTGTGCGGACGTCCTCTCTTATCATGGGCTGTCAGCCGGTTTCAGGCGGCGGAGTCTATCGACAATATCATCATGGTGGTAGCACCGGAGTACCTTCAGTACGCCGGGGAGCATGTGATTGATCCGTACGGTTACACCAAGGTGACGAAGATTGTCGAGGGCGGCGCGACGCGGCAGGAATCCGTTTTGAACGGTCTCAAGGCACTACCCATTTCCACTGGCTACGTGGCGATTCACGACGGCGCCCGGGTGCTGACCCGGCCGGGTGATATCGATGCGGTCGTTGGGCTGGCAATGCGGGAACGCGCCGCTATTATCGCCGAGAAAGCCACGGATACAATCAAGCGGGCCCGGGACGGCTATATCCTTTCGACGCTGGACCGTGACTCGCTTTACCGTGCCCAGACACCGCAGGTGTTTCAATACGACCTGATAATGGAAGTTCATCAGAAAGTCACCGGTCTGCCACCTGATGAGGTGGCGGCGATTACCGACGATGCTTCTTTGGTGGAGACACAGGGTTTCAAAGTCAAGATATTGGAGCCATCGGCTCGCAACCTGAAAGTTACCACGGAGGAGGACCTGAAGTTGGTGGAAGCTCTTTTGCAGACTGAGAAGGAGGGTTGACATGCGCATCGGGCACGGATTTGATGTCCACCAGTTGGTGAAGGGGAGAAGCCTCGTGATCGGTGGCGTGACGATCACCTTCGACCGGGGACTGGCCGGTCACAGCGACGCCGATGTTTTGCTGCACGCGGTGATGGACGCCCTGCTGGGAGCGGCAACCCTGGGGGATATCGGCCGGCATTTCCCGCCTTCGGACCCGGCCTTTGAGGATGCCGATTCTTGTGAGTTGCTCAGGCAGGTCGGGGCCTTGATTCGCCAAGCCGGCTTCGGTCAGATTGTAAATATCGATGCCACCATCATGGCCGAGTGCCCCCCCATGGCCCCGCACATTCCGGAGATGAGAAAGAAAATATCCGATGTACTCAATATCGATTTGTCGCAAGTTAACGTAAAAGCCACCACGACTGAGAAGCTGGGTTTTGTCGGACGCGAGGAAGGAATCGCCGCCTCGGCCGTCTGTATTATATCAGAAGATGAGTGAGAACCCCATCCAGATATCGGAATACCTGGATTACCTGTTCGCATACGGGACATTCTGGGTTTACCTGATTATATTCGCTGCCTGCTTTATCGAGAATATATTCCCGCCTTTTCCCGGTGACAGTTTCATCGTGGCGGCCGGCGGTCTGGTCGCATTGGGGCGGCTTGATTTGGTCGTCACCTTTTTTACCGTTGTTGCCGGCGGAGTGGCGTCGGTGATGGTTCTGTACATGCTGGGGAAGCGTTACGGCCGGGAATACTTCATCCGCAAGGACTTCAAGTATTTCTCGGCTGAGGACATCGTCCGCATGGAAAGACAGTTCGCCAGGTACGGGACGCTGATAATTATATTCTCCCGCTTCGTGGTCGGACTGCGGGCGGCGCTGGCGATTGTGGCCGGAATAGGGCGCTACCAGGCTGCTCGGATGTTGGTCTTCACGGTCATTTCGTACTTTCTATTTGCAGGTCTGTTGATTTATATTGCCATAAAGCTGGTCGAGAATTTAGATACTGTAACGTATTATTTCAAGACCTACAATACGATAGTCTGGCCCGTGGTGATTGCGTTGGTCGGCTGGCTGGTGATTTACAAAATTGTAACAACGCGCAAGAGGAAATAGATGAAAGTACTTTTGCTGGCCGGAGGTGGTTCGAATGAACGCGAGGTTTCTCTCGCGTCGGGGGCGGCCGTGTACCGGTCGCTGGTGCGTCTGAAACATACCGTCTTCGCAATCGATGCCGCGACCGGGAAATCGCTGCTGACGAGTGACAACAAGTTTGTCGATCTGAAGACGGCCGAACCCGGACAACTTCCGGTTCCTTCCGCAACCGATGCCCTTTCACTGGCCAAAACGGTCGGTTCACCCGGTTTTCGGGATATCGATGTTGTCTTTGTCGCCCTCCACGGAGGAGGAGGCGAAAATGGCGTATGTCAGTGTCTGCTTGAACTGGCCGGGAAAAAGTCCACCGGTTCCGGTATGACCGCTTCGGCTATCGCTATGGACAAAGCTATCGCCAAGAAGCTCATGGAGACCGAGGGAATCCGTACGCCTGCCTGGTGTGTTTACCGCCTAAGGACAAAACAGGTTGACGAAGGTCTGACGGCGGAGATCGCAAGTCACTTCAAGCTTCCGATCATTATCAAACCGAACGACGGCGGCTCAACTATCGGGTTGACCAAGGTGACGGCCGAAGACCAACTTATGGATGCGTTGAAATTAGCACGACATGAATCAAGCGATATCCTGGTTGAACAATTCATTCCCGGCCGCGAGATGACGGTGGCCGTGCTCAACGGACAGCCATTGCCGGTAGTGGAGATAAAACCCTCCAACGATCTCTATGACTACGAAGCCAAATATACGACAGGCAAATCGGTGTACGAAGTGCCGGCAAAAGTCGACGATGCGATATCCAAAGAACTGCAGGCGGCGGCGGTCAAGGTGTACACCGTTATCGGAGCCACCGGCCTGGCCCGCGTGGATTTCATCCTGACTGACTCCGGCGAATCTCTTTGCCTCGAAGTGAATACAGTACCCGGCATGACCGACCTGTCGCTGGCTCCGATGGCGGCCAAGGCAGCCGGAATAGAATATGATGAACTAATCTCTATGATACTCGAATCAACTCTGACACGGTAATTATTGATGGCGAAACTCTCTCCCCAAGCGGTCATTTTCGACCTTGGTTCGACCCTTATCGAGTACGAAACGATATCATGGAGCGAACTGAGCGCTCTGTGTGCCGCCTCCGCCAGGAAGTTCCTCCTCAAAGAGGGTTTCAATGTCCCCGTGGAGGACGAGTTTCATCAGGCTTTTGAAAGTGTCAAAGATACGTACCGCCGCGTGGCCTCGGAGAAGTGTGTTGAGTGGACAATCCCGCAGGCTGCCGGCAAACTGTTCGATGAAATCGGCATAAAATTCAACATGAGCCAGATCGACCGGTTTTTCGATGCCTACTACGAACCGATTGACAAGCGGTTGTATATATATGATGACACGATCGCCACGCTGGCGAAGATTCGTGAACGTTTTCAGGTGATCGGTCTTATCTCCAATACCATCTTCCCGGAGAGAGCTCATCGGCGTGAATTGCAACGGTTTGGAATCGAGCCGTTTCTGGATTTTGCAATTTTCAGCTCCACCTTCAAACTTCGCAAGCCTCACCCTGATATTTTTCACAAAGCGGCCAATTTGGCCGGGTATGGCCCGGGCGAATGTGTTTATATCGGCGACCGCTATCCCGAAGACGTATGCGGAGCCCGGGGGGTCGGTATGTCGGCTATACTGAAGGTCCATGACTCCCGGGAATACCCGGAGGATATGCCGCCGGACACCCGCCGGATTCACACGCTTTCCGAACTCAGCGACCACCTGGACTTTTAGGTTTACTCCAGCCATCCCAAATCGTATATTCTCCTTTCTGATGTATGACGAATTAAACTAATCTCAATAGCTGTAAAGGAGCGGTTGTGGACAGGACAGAACTTCTTCTGAAAGAACTCACGGAAGCAAACGGTGTTTCCGGGTACGAGACTGAGGTCCGGAAAGTCATAGCCAAAGAGCTTGAGGGCTATGTTGACCGCATCGATTACGACAAGATGGGCTCTATTCTGGCCCAGAAAAAGGGAACATCGGCTGACCCGAAAGTCATGGTGGTGGGCCATATGGACGAAGTCGGCTTCATGGTCAAGGAAATCACCAAGGAAGGCTTTATCAAATTCCTCCCGCTGGGCGGTTGGTGGGGCCATGTTGCCCTGGGTCAGCGCATGCGCATTATCACTTCGAAAGGCCCGGTGATCGGCGTTATCGGTTCCAAACCGCCGCACATTCTGCCGCAAAAAGAGCGTGAGAAGGTGATGGAAATAAAGGACATGTTCATCGACGTCGGTGCCCAGGAGAAATTCGACGTTCAGAAGAAGCTGGGTATCAGGCTCGGCGATCCTATCATTCCGGTCAGTGAATTCACCATTATGGGCAACAAAAGGATGTACCTTTCCAAGGCGTTTGACAACCGCGCCGCGTGTGCCGTGGTGATTGATATCATGAGGAAATTCCAGAGGGCTACGCATCCCAACACAATTTTGGGCGGTGCCACCGTTCAGGAGGAAGTCGGCCTCCGTGGGGCGCAGACGGTAGCGTATATGGGTGATCCGGATGTCGCTATTGTCGTGGATGTGGGCCTGGCCCAGGACGTTCCCCCGGATGGAAAAGGCAAGGCGGAAAAGATAGGCGGCGGACCGGCTATTTTGATCTATGACGCCCTGATGATCCCGAATTTGAAATTACGCGACCTGGCGATATCGGCGGCGGAAGCCAAGAAAATCCCTTATCACTTGACCAGTATGGAGCGGGGGGCGACCGACGGTGGCCGGATTCACGTCAGCCGTCTGGGCGTTCCGGCGATAGTTATCGGCCCGCCGATTCGGTATATTCACAGCCATAATGGTCTGATGAATAGAACCGATTATGATAATACGGTGAAACTGGTCACCGAGCTTATCAAGAAGCTGGACAAGAAAACCGTTAAGTCACTGACGGAGGTTTAGTCGGGAGATGGCATTACGATTCCGAAACAGTCTGACTCGTAGGGAAGAAGAATTCACGCCCATCGAAGCCGGTAAGGTTCGCATGTACACGTGCGGACCGACGGTGTACGGTTACGCCCATATCGGTAATTTCCGGGCCTATATCTTCGAGGACCTGTTGCGGCGTTACCTGAAATACAAAGGGTACGAGGTCACCCAGGTGATGAACCTGACCGATGTCGATGACAAGACGATCAAAAGCTCGCAGGCCGAGAAGATTCCCCTCAAGGAATATTCCGCGCGATATGTCCAGGCGTTTTACGAGGATATAGATGCCCTCGGGATCGAACGGGCCGAGCATTATCCTGCTGCCACCGACCACATCCCGGAGATGGTGGAAATGGTGAAGAAGCTCGTGGATAACGGTCACGCATACGAAATCAACGGCAATTACTATTTCAAGATTTCGTCGTTCCCCGACTACGGCAAGCTGGCCAACCTCGATATCGCGGGTCTCAAACCCGGGGCCAGGATCGCCTCAGACGAATACGAGAAAGAATCCGTTTCGGATTTTGCGCTGTGGAAAGCCTGGGATGAGTCCGACGGCGACGTTTTCTGGGAGACCGAACTCGGCAAAGGGCGACCCGGATGGCATATCGAGTGCTCGGCCATGTCGACGAAACTTCTCGGCAATCACTTCGACATCCACACCGGCGGCGTGGACAACATGTTTCCGCACCACGAAAACGAGATAGCACAGGCACAGGGAGCAACGGGTGAGAAGTTCGTCAATTTCTGGATGCACTGTGAGCACTTAATTGTCGACGGCCGCAAGATGTCAAAATCGCTGGGCAATTTCTACACTCCGCGCGACATAGTCGATAAGGGTTACCCTCCGGTGGCAATGCGCTATCTGCTGATTTCGACGCACTACCGGCAGCAGTTGAATTTCACCTTCAAAGGTCTGGATGCCGCCCGCTCGGCGCTGGAGAGATACAACGACTTCATCTCCAACCTGGAAGACTTTCCGGGCGGAGAGGATTCCGGCGGCCAGGCTACGGAAGCAATCGCAAAGGCTGAGAAAGGTTTCGAGGAGGCGCTGGACGCCGACCTTAATATTTCCGAAGCGCTGGGTGCGGTTTTCGACTTCATTCGTGAAATCAACCGTCTCAAGGCCGACAATAAACTTTTGGCCACAGAGAAAGATGCCGCTCTGAAGGTGATCAGGAAATTCGACACTGTTCTCAATTTCACCTACGGCGCGGCGGCCTCCAGTGATATCGACGCCGAAGTCGAGGCGCTTATAGCCAAGCGCACGGAAGCACGCAAGAGCAAGGACTTCGCCCTGGCCGACCAGATTCGCGATGAACTTCTGGCCAAGGGAATCGTTTTAGAGGATACTCCCCAGGGCGTGAAGTGGAAAAGGAAGATCTAACCGGAGGCTCAGTCTGCAGTGGTGAGAATATAGCGGTTGACAAAGCCCGCCAATCATATTTGTTTTTTGGTCCGATAAGTAAGGCCGATGTAGCTCAGATGGTAGAGCAGCTGATTTGTAATCAGCAGGTCCTCGGTTCGATCCCGGGCATCGGCTTTTTTTGTGCCTGATTCCGCTTTTGCAGCACCCGGGGATGCTTCCACCAAAGCCGCAATATCAAACTTGATTTTTGAAATCGAACTTTCTAAAATGATTTATCGAAAGCTATATAAAAAGGTTACTCGGGGAAATACCGCATGAATGTAATTGATGTTCAGGAATTGACTAAAATCTACAATACCGGAATGCGCAAGGGCGGAGTTGTCGCCCTGGATTCCGTAAGCCTCTCGGTGGAACAGGGCGAGATATTCGGTCTGCTGGGACCCAACGGAGCCGGTAAGACCACCCTTTTCAAGGTGCTACTGAATATCGTGAGGGCCAATTCAGGCTCCTGCATGGTCAGCGGCTTGCCGCCGTCCGATCCGCTCTCACGGCAGAAGGTGGGCTACCTTCCGGAAAACCACCGCTTCCCGGACTACGTTACCGGCCTGGGACTTTTGGACCTTACCGGTCGGCTTTGCGGCCTTTCCAGCTCCGCAATTGATGAGCGTGCAAGCCATCTTCTGGACCTGATGGATATGCAGAAATGGAGTGGTGTGAAAATCAGGAAGTATTCCAAGGGGATGCTTCAGCGCATCGGCATGGCCCAGGCGCTCATTTCGGACCCCGAGATACTTCTGCTCGATGAACCGACCGATGGCGTGGACCCGGTGGGCAAAATCGAAATCAAGAATGTGCTGAAGAAGATTCGCGATGAGGGGAAGTCAATTGTTATCAACTCGCATCTTCTTTCCGAGGTCGAGGCGGTCGCCGACCGGGTGGCAATTCTTCAAAAAGGGAAAGTGGCCCGGATCGGCACGGTGGAAGAGTTGACCAGCCGTAAGAGTCATTATGAAATCGAGGCCGACATCGGCCACAACCTGGTGGATATTCCCGAGCATATCGGCAAACGCATCTCCATCTCAACCAAGAGCATGATTGTGGAACTGGCCGATCCGGAGAAAGTCAACGATGTTATCGATTTGTTGCGAATAAAGAAAGTGAGTATTCGCGCCGTGAAGCCGATGAAGATCTCACTCGAGCAGTCCTTCTTTGAGACTATAACCGCGAAGGAGGAATCCAAATGAGAGGCATTACCCGCGACTGCCTACTCGAGATGCTCGACCGCAAGCTCATCTATGTGTTCGGTATCGCAACGCTGCTTACGATTCTGGTTGTCCTCTACTCCGGCACAGTTGAAATCAACTTCGGGGCAGGCGAGAACATGGAACTCAATCAGTTGAGCGATGCCATGGGCAATCCCATTATGAGAGGGTTTAATTTCTACTTGTCGATTCTTGTGTTTCTGGCGGTACTGGGCACGGCCGGACTGGTTCCCGGCATGCTGATAAGGGGACGGGCCGATTATTACCTGTCAAAACCTATTTCACGATCCTCACTTCTACTGAATAAGTTATTCGGCATCTGGATTGTCTATGGCGCCACTATATTCGTCTGCGGCGTTATCACCTACCTGACGATAATTGCCGTACACGGTGGATTCGATTGGGCCGTCCTGTACTTTTTGGTATTCCCGCTCATCAGTTTGTTTATCTGGCTTTCGATCACGGTGTTTGCGGGAGTAACCTTCGGATCTCAACCCATCAGTCTGATGGTGGCCTTTAGTGTCTGGGTTCTTCATATGCTGGTTTCAGGGATCAGGGTTTTTGATGAGATCCTGGGCTCAACGATCTTCAGCTATGTGGTAAATGTCGTGTATTACGTGCTGCCCAAGAATGCCGAGTTCTCCGGTATGTCCATGCAGCTTCTCGACGGACGCTCGGTGCAAAGCTGGATGCCGCTGTGGAGTTCGCTGCTATTCGCCGTGGTACTCGTTTACTTCACCTTGACCGTTTTCAAACGGAGGAGTTACTGATTTAGCGGCTTTCGCCGATGACATTGGATTGACTGTTATGAATTCTCCTGATAAATACTCCGGTCTCCAGCCGTATCGCATCGCGCTGGACATGGAAAAAGAGGGCAAGCAGTTGTTTCTGGAGGCGGCCCGCACGACCAAAAGCAACCTGGCACGCCAGACGTTCGAGTTTCTGGCCAAAGAAGAAGACCGACACCTTGAGCAGATAGAGAAGTTTTACCGCGCCATGGAGGAGTCGGACGGCAAGGACGTGCCCCATGTGGATGATTCCGACGCCGATGCCAGACTGGAGGGATTCAACCAGCGTCTGGAGTCAATGCGAGAGGATTTTGTGTCCACGGCCTCGGATATTGAGGCGTATCAGGTGGCTCTGAGATTCGAAAACGGCGCTGAGGAGTTTTACCAGGAAATGCTCGACCGTTCCGAGGACCCCCGGGTCAAGCGGTTCTACCGCTGGCTCATCGATGAAGAGAATATGCATTCGAGACTTATAAATTCCTGTTTGAAGTTTGTCGAAGACCCGGCCGAGTGGTTTCGCAAACGCAAAGCGTAACTTTCGCAAAACCGGACCCCTGTGCGAATCATCGCCTGTCCGCCCGGATAAGATATCAGAAATAACCTTTGACCTTCTTTACAGTAGAGTCGTCAACGACTATATTCCGTAAAATTTCAATGCGACCAGCATAGGAGAAATAATATGACCCCGTTTGAGTACTTGAAGAAAAACGAAAAGAAACGGATGAGCGACCTGTTTGAATTGCTGCGCTATCCGTCGGTCTCGGCCAAACCGGAACACAAGAAAGATATGGTTGCCTGTACCGGATGGCTGGCGGCCCACCTGAAGAAGATCGGTTTCAAGTCAAAGGTCTATCCTACCAAGGGACACCCGCTTGTTTACGGCGAGTATATGGTTGATAAGAAGGCCCCCACGGTCCTGTACTACGGTCACTATGACGTGCAGCCGCCGGAACCGCTGGATCTGTGGAAGACAGCCCCGTTCAAACCGGAGATTCGCTCCGGTTACATCTATGCCCG